>JBAUOX010000067.1:0-5058 GCA_049579985.1 Isosphaeraceae bacterium
GGCGGCGGAGCCGGAGGCGACGCCCCAGACGCACAGGCTTCGGCCCTGGGGCTTCCCTACGGTCAGCCCCAGCCACCCAAGCGTCTTTCCCCATCATGGGATACAACGAATCACGGTGGAGTTCAGCCCCGATTCGGACACTGATCCAGAAATCCCTCAGGGACACCGCAGCCTCCATGGCCATCTGGCTCGGTTTCTTCGTTTAGCGACCCTTCCTTCATCTTAGCCCGTTGGGCACCAAGAACGTCACCGCCACCGGGAACATCCGAGGCTGCGGATTAGCAAACCGTGCCCGTATCGCCTCGGTCTCTTTCTTAATCTCCCCGGGGATCTCCTCCAACCGTCGCCTGAGTGCATCGACGTTCCGCTCGAACTGTTCCTGCTCGACTGGAGCGAAGCCGGGGAGGTAGTTCTCCCGGTAGTACGGGTCGTCCAGTTGCCCCTCGATCGCCTGCCGCAACTCGTTGAGGATCGCCGTGATGTCGGACACCTCCTTGTCGGCACGGTCCTGGAGCAGTTTCTTGAGGCCATCCGTCCGGTCCTTCTTACGGGCCTCCAGGGCTTGATGGAGCGGTTCGGCAATGTACTGCCAGAGTCGAAGAAGTTTCTCTTTCACCAGATCGGCTGGCTCATCATCCGTCGCCGATGTAAGAACGTCTTGCATCTCCTTGAGCGAGCCAAACCGGGAGAATCGCCCCTCCCGGATCGGGCCGCCCGCCGTGATGATCTCCTCGTGGAGTCGCTGGCTATCTCCGCCGATGACAACCAGCCGGGCATGGGCAACCACGGCGAGGTGTCGCAGGGACGAGTCGGGGACGACACGGGCCGTCACCCGGTTCAGCCGCTTCTTCTGCCCCTCCTGCGACCAGACTTCGGCCCGCAGCAGCCGCAAGCTCATCTGGACGAGCCGGTGGTTCAGGTGGACCAGGACGACATCCTCCCGGCCCTTTGCCAGGGCGTGATCGAAGACGAAGGGGCGAGCCTCTCCCGCGAAGGGATGCGCCAGCCCCTCAGCGCACAGTGCCCAGGCGTCGGACAGGACCGGCAGCCGGAACACCGGGCACTTCGACCGCTTGGGGTCGGGCCAGAGGCCGGACACCTTCGCCTCGACGAGCTTGGGCTGACCGGCGAGCTCCAGGGCCACCTCGACCACCTTCTGGACGTTCTCAGGGGCGAGCCGCAGGTCGCGCTTGGTGTCGTTGAGCCGGTCCGGCAACTGCCGGATCTGCTTTTCGAGATCCCGCTCGAACTTGAACAGCTTCCGGATCGGTTCGACCTCGGTTTCCGCCTTGCGGGTGTCGAGCCTGGAGCGCCGGCCCAGCATGGCCTCCTCGACCTGCTCGGCGATCACCGGACCCACTTTGCCAAGGTCTTCCCGGATCGCCTCGACCTTGCGGACGGCACGCATCAAGAACTCCAGGTCGGCTTCAAGGTCGCCGACCTTCGTCTCCTCGCTATTGCGCTCCCGATTGTTATATCCCTTGCCGACGAAGTGGTGGATGAGCACCCGCTTCGCTCGCTGTCCGTGGCGGTCGATGCGGCCGTTGCGCTGTTCGAGGCAGTTCGGGTTCCAGGGGATCTCGAAGTGGATCATCCGGGAGCAGTGGTTCTGGAGGTCGATGCCCTCGGAGGCGGCGTCGGTGGCCAGCAGGATGCGGACGGGACTGTTCTTGGGGTCGGTCTGGAAGGCCGCCTTGATCCGCTCCCGGTCCTTCGAGTCCATGCCGCCGTACATCGTCATGAGGCGGTCGCCGCCCGTGAGCCCCTCAGAGGCCAGAACACCCTGGAGCCAGTTCTGGGTGTGCCGGTACTCGGTGAAGATGATGACGCGCTGGTTGCCCCAGGAACCGTTGGGACGGATGTGCTCGTTGAGCCAGAGGATAAACCGCCTGGTCTTGGCGTCGAGCTGCGAGGATGCCTTGCCCGCCCAGGACTTCATTTCCTTGAGCAGTGCCCACTCCTCGTGGCTTGGCTCCTGGAAGAGCAGTGCGGCGGCGTCCAGTGCCTCGTGGGTCGCCTCGTCAGCCTCCTCATCCACCGAATATTCTTCTTCCACCCGGTCGATCTGGCGCTGAAGGATGCCACGAGTGGGTTTCGAGCCGAGATGCTGGGGCTTGGATGCTGTCGGTTCCAGGGGACGGGGTGAGAGCTGACTCGCCTGGACTTCGTTGACTACCCAGCGCCGGAATCGAACGTTGACGAGCTGACCTGACTCGGGGGGCGACGTTGCGGCGATCGCCATGGTGTTGCAGCCTCTGAGACATCGGTGACAATTTATGTGTCGGACAACAGTAAACCTTGTCCTTCGTAAGTCCTTTGATTTCAATTACTTGCGGAAGATGTGCGGAACCTGGGCTTGTACTCCGCGTTTCTCGGACTTTTCTCGACCAGTTGCGGCCCCAGCTTTTCAGGGAATGGATACCTAACCCAACGCGCTGCCAACGCTTGCCGTCCTCGCTCGGACCGTTTCTGGCTGCGTGAACTCCGCGTTTCTCGACATTTCTCAACATTTTACGGGCCATCTGTTCAGTCCATGGATACCCAGCTCGGCACGCTACCAACACTTCCTGCCCCCGCTCGGACCGTTTCTCCTTGCTCCCGCATCTCGATCATCCACCGGCATCCTTCACCTCACTTCGCCTCGAGCACCACGTACAGGGCATCCTTGGGCAAATGCAGCCGGACCGCCTGGCCCTGGACGGTCGTCTTGAGTTTCGTCCGCGGGTTGCCATGATGACATACTCCGCCACGCCGTCCTTGTCATCCGACCAGTTGGAGATCCAATCGCTTCCGGAAAGCAAGTTCTTCTTGATCTGGTCGTACCGCCAGGGATGTCGGCTCATGGTCGACCGAGCAGGCTTTTCCCCTTCAACCCAGATGGTCTGGGCCTGCAACAAGGCCGGGATAGTCGCATGGCCCACCCTGAGAATCCGCAAGAGCGCGAGCAGACGGATGGTTGGTCGTTTCACGGAAGTCGACTCCCTCGTCGTTCCTGATCAGGTTGACGGAAGAACATAGCCGAGTTTTCGCAATTGGGACCTGACCTGCGATTCCACGTTCGCGCGGAAGACGATACCGCGTTTTCCCGATGGCTCGCAGAGAGTCTTGAGCTTGGGGTCGAGCAAGAGCATTCGGGCCGTTTCCGGGTCGGTGCATTCGATCATTCGAACGGTGCCCAGGTCGCGAAGCCGTCCCGATCGCTGTTCCAGGTCGTCAAGCAATGCCCTGACCGTGCCGGGCAATGGCCCCTGAGCATGCCTTTCCAGGAACGCGGCGATCTCGTCAAGCTTCAGCCCTTCCTCGACGCGCACGAGGATCTTGTTGCGTTCCAGCCGCCAGACCGCCTCGGAGGTTCGCTCCGCGATCCGGTCGAGGAAGAGCGCATCGGCGGCGTCGGGCCGGGCATCGCCCGAGACAATCTCGAGATTGGGCAAGACACGCCAGGAGCCCCCGGACGTCGAAGCCTCCGGCTGATATTCGCCGGCGACACCCAGGCACCAGGCGCCCAGAGGACTGAGCCGGATGTACTTCAAACCGTCATATCGGCTGAAGCTAGAGAGATCGTCCGCGCCCCAGTGATCATAGAAATCGTCGCGGCCGTCTTCGGGAGCAACATAAGCCACGTCGATCAGGCCCAGTGTCGCCGCGTACTCGAAGAGCACAGCCAGGATGAAACGCCCCTGGAGCAATTCCCAGTTATGGCGCCCGTCGTAGCCGAAACTCCCGTAATTCGCGTCGGAGACATAGAGCTTCCACTCGTTGTGAGCCAGTGTGAAATCCAGGTCCAGGGCCTTCAGGAACCGGAAGAAATCGTCGACCTCGATCCAGCCACCGGGCGGGCATTTCGAGAGAGCGCAAGCCACAGCGCGGCGACGATCGGCCACCGCGCTGAGCCGGGCGCTCGACTTGCCCTTGACCTGCTCGACGCGATCGAACTCGTCGAACAGCTTGGTGGCGTCCCACTTCTTCCAGGCGTCGCGAATCGTGACCTCGGGTTGCCGTGTGAGCGCCTTGCGACCTTCCCGCGAGAGTTCGAGCCGCCCTCCTACCAGCGAGACGAGCCCAGCCGCCTGGAGAATGCAGGGCCAGGCGTACGCCCGGATCGTCAGGTCCTGGCCGGTGTCCTTGGCGTATTCGATCCGTTCCTCGGCCTGATAGAAGTCACCGTCACTCAGGAGCGGCAGAATCGTCTCGACCGTGGCCTGGGAGGGTTTGCGGGTTTTGTCGCTCACGCGGACCTTGCCGGCCTCCACCAGCCGGAGCATGGTGGCGAACTCCCTTGGCGCGGCCGGTGACGTTAACCGCTGATGGAGCGGGACCTGCTCTCGTTCCCGCTTGCCGTCACGAAGGCGCCAGCTCGGACCTGCCTCGGCTACGGCTTCCGGAAGCTCACCGACTGTCTTCACCGAAGCGACCTCGGGTTCCGGCACGAATTTCCGGAGCATCGACCGGAGGTCGCTGGGTAGCCACCAGCCGACGGGAAAGAACGCCCTGAGTTTGCCCGGCTCATCTCTCATCCCGCGACTCGGAAGCTGGCCGTACTTGGCCGCGAAACGCGAGGGGTCGAGCTGTCCCATGGGACTGTGGACGGCCTCACGAACCGTTGACTTTCCCAGGTCACTGAGGGACTCGTAGAGCTCCTGGACCTGCTCCTTGCTGCCCATCTTCCGGGTCAAGAACGGGACGATGTCCGATTTTTTGCTTGGCGCATTCGGATCGAGGAGCTTGGCGAGCGGGCGGAGCGCATCCAGCGTGCTTTTCTCGTAAGCCTCTTGAATTGTCAGGATCTCGGGCGTGTCTCGCCTCGCCATTGTTGGTGGCCTCGTGTCCCAGAGCCGATAACGATCACTCTTCGTCGAGTTTAAAAGAGACGCCGGACCGGTTGAAGGACCGAGGCGACTTCCGGGGTGGGATCTTCGGCCTGTCGCGATCATCTGCCTACATCCAGGACTTGCAAGCCTGGATGAGCGCACTGTAAGGTTGACCTCGTCGTGAATTCGTATCGCCCCGGATCGAGAGGAATTTTCATACCTTGGCCGCCGACGATCCGCTCTCAGT
>JBAUOX010000068.1:0-31004 GCA_049579985.1 Isosphaeraceae bacterium
AGCCTCAGCAGTCGGGTTCGCCACAGGATATTGCCAGGCGATCGCTGGCGGAGGCCAAGACCAACCAGAAGGCCATTGCGGACGAGCTTCAAAAGATGCTCGAGGGCCTTGGCGAGTTCGAGACCTACCGCGGCGTGGTCAAGGACGCTCAGGCACTGCTGAAGAAGCAAGAAGAGACGATGAAGCAAGCCGCGGAGGCGGCCGCCAAACCCGATCTCATGGGCAAGTCGGCCGAGTCGCTCGCGCCCGAACAGAAGGCTGAGTTGGGCAACCTGGCCGCTCGCCAGTCCGATCTTGCCAAGGGTTTGCAGAACCTGCTCGAGCGCATGGACGACCTCGGCAAGCGTCTCGATGAGTCCGACCCGCTGGCCGCTTCCGCCATGCGTGAGGCGGCGGGCAACAGCCGCAAGCAGGGTACCAGCGCCAAGATGGGTGAAGCCGCCGAACAGCTCGAGAAAAACCAGATGGGTCAGGCCCGGGCCCAGCAGGATAAGGCCCGCCAGGAACTGCGGGAGCTTGTCGACGCCGTGCAGAACCGCCGCGAACGCGAGCTTTCGCGCCTGGTGAAGGAGCTGAAAAAGGCCGAGTCCGAGATGCGCGACTTGCGCAAACGACAGGCGCAAAACCTCAAGGCCACCCGCGACGCCAAACAGAACCCCAATGCTCAAGAACGGCGCAACCAGCTCAAGAAGCTGGCCAAGGACCAGGCGCAGATCCAGCAGGAGCTCAAGCGGCAGTTGCAGCGGCTGGCCAAGTTGAGTGCCGAACGCGCCGGTCGAGCCGCCTCCGATGCCTCGGGCAAGATGGGCAAGGCTCAGGAGGAGCTGGACCAGGACCAGGCCGACCAGGCCGACAAGAACGAGGAAGAAGCTCTGGCCGACCTGAACGATGCCCAGGAAGAGCTCGAGAACGACCGCAAGGAGGCCGAGGAGCGGCTGGCCATGGAACAGCTCGCCAGAATGGGCGATCAACTCAAGTCGCTGGCCGAGCGCCAGGCCAGGCTGGTGGGTGACACCGAGAGCTATGAGAACATGCGCCGCCAGTCCAACGGGAAGCTAACCATCGCCCAGCGCGCCGGCATCCGCGGCCTGGGCCAGGTCCAGGGGGGCCTCAAGGACGAGACCGGCGGGCTGATCGAACAGCTCGAGGGAGCTCCTGTGTTCTCGCTCACGCTCAAGAGGGCGACGGAGAGTATGGAGAAAGCCGCCGGGCGGCTCCAGGCCATGAAGACCGACGACGAGACCCAGAAAGCCGTTCGCTCCGCCTCTCACCGCTTAGAGCAGCTCATTGACTCGCTCAAGGAGGACGACGCCAAGCAAGGAGGACAGGGCGGCGGTGGTGGGGGCGGTGGTGGGGCCGGAGGCGGCGACGGAATTCCGGCGACCGCCCAGCTCAAGATGCTCAAGACGCTTCAGCAAGAGATCAACGAGCGAACCGAATCGTTCGACGAGCTGCGCCGCAGAAATCAGAAGCTGACACCCGAGCAGACCGGGGACGCCGAGCGGCTGGCCAACGACCAGGGTGCCCTGGCCGACCTTGTGCGCGATCTGACCAAACCGAAACGGGACGATGGGGAGGAATGATCATGATTGTCTATCGCTCGCTTTTCTCCCCCCTCGCCCTGGTTGTTGGGCTTGCCTGGTGCGCAAGCTCGGTGGCCCAGGACACGGGAAAGACCCAGGACGAGGCCCTCGATTCGCTGCTGGAGAAACTGGAAAAACCTGGGCAGGACCGCAAAGAGGCCAGGGAGCCTATACGATCCAAGCAGGACGCTGCCCCAGGCCTCGAGCCGGAAGAACCGGCCGCCAAGGCAAAGCCGGATACCGACGCCAAGCCCAAGCCCGACACCGAGGCCAAGCCGAAGCCAGTAAGTGGACAATCCGCAAAGCCCGTGGACCGCGCGAAAACCGGTTCCGGCGACGTGTCGTCTCAAGACAAAGACCTTGACGCGCTGCTGGAGAAGCTGGGCGAGACCAAGGACGAGCCAGCCCCAGAGGAGCGGCCCCGGTCACATTCACAGCCGGGCGAGCCGTCAGGCCCCTCCAAGCCCGCTCCTGGCGGTGGGAGCGGAGACAAAACCAAGCAGAAGGATCAAGGGCTGCAGGGCAAGGACAAGGAGATCGACGACAAGCTCGAGGAGCTCGCCGGCAAGAAGCGTAACAAGAAGGGCGGTGAGCAGGGCGAGGGAAGCGGCCCGCTTGGCGAGATCATCAAGGCGATGCGGGACGTCGAACAGCGGCTGGGGAAGCCGGAAACCGGTGAAGACACCCAATCCAAGCAGAAGCGAATCGTCAAGCAGATCGACACCCTCATTCAGCAGATGAAGCAGTCCGGCTCGTCGAGCTCGATGGCCATGCGGAGGGTGCGGCAACAGGGTCAAAAGCCGGGCGGCCAGCCCGGTCAGACTCCCGGCGCCAACGCCGCCGGGGCGCCGCCGATGAAGCCGGCCAAACCCTCGGACCGGCACGCCCCGGCGACCGGGAAGAATATCTGGGGCCACCTTCCCGAAGAGCTTCGCCAAGAGATGGAAAACAGCTTCAAGGAGGAGGCGCTGCCCGCCAAGGCAGAGCTGATCCGTCGCTATTACCTGTCGGTTGCCAAGCACAAGCTGGTTCGGGGAGATTGAACCATGAGACTGCGATGCAGGATCTCCGTGTTCCCTTCCATGCTCGTTGCGGTGCTGGCTGTCCTGGCTCTGCTTACGGGCGGACGCCTCATGGCCCAGGGCGACAGCAAGGACAAGGACAAGGAAAGCTCGAAATCCGTGGGGGCCTTCGGCGAGTCGCGACGCGGGGATGTTCCCGAGGGCACGATGGAGTTGCTGACTCCGGATACCGACAAGGCGATCCAGAGCGGCCTGGCGTGGTTAACCCATTCTCAGAACGCCGACGGCTCATTCGGTACTGGCACCTACCGCGGAAACATCGCCGTGACCAGCCTGGCCGGTCTCGCCTTCATGTCCGGCGGCTCGAGCCCCGGCCGTGGCCCGCACGGCGCCCAGATCGACAAGGCGCTCTCTTACGTGATGGAAAACACGTCCCCGTCGGGCTTCATCGCGGTGGCGTCGTCCTCGACCCATGGGCCCATGTACTCGCACGGCTTCGGCACTCTCTTCCTGGCCGAAGCCTACGGCATGACCCACCGGCCGGAGATCCGTGAAAAGCTGCAAAAGGCCGTCCGGCTGATCATCGATACCCAGAACAATGAAGGGGGTTGGCGCTATCAACCCGTACGCAGGGACGCAGACCTGTCGGTCACGATCTGCCAGATCAACGCTCTCCGTGCCGCGCGGAATGCGGGACTCTATGTGCCCAAGGAGACGGTTGACGCCTGCATTCGCTATGTCAAGCAGTCGCAGAACCCCGATGGCGGCTTCCGGTACATGCTCCAGGGGGGGGCCAGCGCGTTTCCGCGTTCGGCCGCGGGCGTGGTGGCACTTCAAAGTGCCGGCGAGTACGACAACAAGGAGATCCGCGAGGGCATTTCCTATCTGCGCCAGTACATGAGGGAAATCAAGCTGGGCAGCCGCTACAGCCACTACTATTACGGCCATTATTACGCGGCCCAGGCGATGTGGATCAGGGGAGGAGAGGACTGGAACGAATGGTTCCCGGCAATCCGCACCGAGCTGATCCGCCGCCAGTCCCCGGCGGGCTACTGGACCGACAGCATCTGCAATGAGTACGGCACGGCGATGGCGCTCATCATCTTGCAGATCCCCAACAATTATCTGCCCATCTTCCAGCGCTGAAGGCCAGGAGGTTGAAGCCGCCATGTCCTTTGCTCGTCCCAATCGTTCGTTCCGACCACGATCGCTGGCCGGCCTGATGACGATCCTGGTTTGCTTTTGCCCGGCGTTGTCGAGACCGGTTGCCGGAGAGACCTCCGCCGCCGGCACCGAACCGGTCTTCACCGGCCTGCGCGTTGATGGAACAGCGGTCTCCGGGCGGATCACGGCGATCACCGCCGACCGGATCACGCTCGACTCGGACGAAAACGCCAAAGAAGAGGTGCCGCTTCGCTCCCTGGTCAAGCTTGCTCGCGACCCCCGCGTGCTCACCCAGGTGCCGGAGGGCTCTCACGTTTTGCTGCCCGAGGGCGACCGGCTGATGCGGGTCATTGTGGGAGCCACGACCGACACCGGGATCGAGGTGCAACCTCAGTCGGCGCTGGGCAAGCTTACAATCCCGCTGGAGTGCGTCCTCGGGTTGATCTTGACCGCCCCGACCGAATCCGACGCGTTCGACCAGCTCTGGAACCGAGTTGCTGGCGAGACCAGGTCAACCGAGGTCGTCTGGATGGCCAACGGGGATCGCTTGACGGGTGGATTTTTTGGTCTCGATGATCGAGCGGTCAAGCTGCAGATCGACGGCAAGCTGGTGGAAATCGATCGGACAGGAGTCGTTGCCGTCGGGTTCGATCCCACTGTGGTCAGCTATCCCCGCCATGATTCCTCCTACCTGGATCTGACGCTCGCCGACGGCTCGCGCCTCGGGGTCACTGATGCCAGGGTCGAGAGAGGACAGGTGGTCGCGACCGCGCGGTTCGGCCAGCCGATTCGAGTTCCGATCGGCGACCTGGTCCGGCTTGATCCGCGAAGTGATGCCGTGGTCTATCTGTCCGACCGAAAGGTCGATGCCCAGGATAATTCCGGCTACTTCGGGGCGCCTCGGCCTTTGCGCGTCGACCGGACGGTCGATGGCCATGGTTTTCAGCTCGGTGGCCACACCTATGACCGGGGGCTGGGAACGCAGAGCCAGACGCTGCTTGCTTACAGGCTGAAGCCCGGCGACCGGCGATTCCAGGCGTTGGTCGGAGTCGATGATCGCGCCGGACCTCTGGGCAGCGTGGTCTTTCGAGTACTGACCGATCGCAAACCTCGCGTCACGACGCCCCCGATGAGCTCGAGAGACGCTCCGCTTGCGATCGACATCGACATCTCCGAAGCCAAGCTGCTCATCCTGATCACTGAGTTTGGTGAACGGGGGGACGTTCGGGATCTGGCCGACTGGGTCGAGGCCAGGATCATTCGCTAGCATCGCGCCTGGCTCGGGGGGATCGGTCGGTGTCGCCCGACTCCGAGGCATGGCGGCAGAGTTATTACCCCGGCACGAAAGAAACGCATTGTAGGTCAGGCTTTCCAGCCTGACTCTGAGCCTTGTCAGGCGGGAAAGCCTGACCTACTTCCTTGCCGGAGTAATATCGTTCGAGGCAAGCGCTGCGGGGGCCGTCGTGGTCCCGAGGTAAGGCGATGGAGAACTTGGATCTCAAGCCGTTCCTGGGTCATCTCTCATCGGCGGTCGGACATCTCGTCATCAATGCTTTCAGCACGATCGTGAGTCAGGGTGAGATCCTGCGCATTCTGAACGAATCGCCCGTGCAGCAGCCCCGAGAAGTGGCGGAACGTATCGAGACACTCATCCGCACAGCGCTCGAGGCCTCTCTCATCACCCGGCGTTTGATCGAGATCAGCCACGACTGGATGTCGGTCGATGTCGATCAGCCCGGAAGCCCCGTGGAGGAGATCCGCCTTGATCAACTGGTCTCCCAGTTCGTGAACGCCGAGAAGGCCGAGTTGGGGCCATCGGCGAGCTGGGTCCTGGACCTGGCCCCGATCCCGCCGATCCGTGGTCAGGTGAAACCGCTCCTGACCATGTTCCGACAGTTCGTTCACAACGCGGTGGAGTCTTTCCCCATGGGAGAGGGAACGATCACCATTTCCTCGCTGACGGCCCCACGCAACTGGCTGGTCGTGGAAATCCGCGATGACGGCTGTGGAATGAATGCCGAGGTCATGGAACACGCACTCGAGCCGTTCTACTCCACCAAGCCCAATCATTTGGGCATCGGCCTGGCCATCGCCCGGGGCATCTGGCGCCGGCATCGCGGCACAATGTCCGTCGAGAGCCAGCCCGGCCAAGGCACGACCGTGCGGCTTTCTGCCGCGGCCTCCGCCATCGCCTGACCGCACTCGCCAATTGACGGGGAGAATGGCCCGGTGGCTGAATCGGAGAACCGATTGTCCCTGGTTGTGCGGCACACCCCGGACGAGCCATGAGGCTGTCTACTGGATCTGTGCCCGCGCTGAACCGGGTTTCGTTGCAGCGCGCAGGTCCTCGGTAGTGCGAGTCTTGCAGTCCGCGGCCGGCCTCGCCGCGTCGATTATGCCTGTCATCATGGAGGGCTTACGCGGGAACTGCACCTTCACGGTGGTGCCGGCGCCAGGAGTGGAGTCGAGGAGGACCTCGCCGTGAAGCTTCTCGATCAGCTCGCGGCAGATGGACAGGCCCAGGCCGTTTCCTTCGATTCGCGAGTGCTCGTCGCGCGAAAGGCGAAAGAACGGCTCGAAAACCCGCTCGAGCGATTCGGCGGGTATGCCTGGCCCGTCGTCGATCACCGCCACGCACCAGTCGTCGGCTCCGGCCTGACCCTCGACCCGGACATGTCCGCCCGCGGGGGTGTACTTGATCGCGTTGGAAACGAGGTTCCCAAAGATCTGCTGGCAAAGCGAGGCGTCTGTGACCACCTGCGCTTCCGGCTCGGCGGCGACAGTTTCCCAGCCCAGGCCTTTGGCCAGAGCGGAAGGACGGAACTGGCGATCGATCTCCCGGATGATGGCGCCCAGAGAGAACGACCCGTACGAGGCGGCCCGGGATCCGTTGACGAGCCCGGCATAATCGAGATATCCGCGTGTGAGACGGAGCAGGTCATCGCAGAGAGAGACCATTGTCAGCAGATGCCCGCGCTGTTCCGCTGTCACCGAGGCGCAGGCGTCTCCCAGCAGAAGATCGAAGCCTGCACGCAGCGAGACCAGGGGACGGCACAGTTCGTGGCTCAGACTGGTGAGAAGGGATCTCAGCTCACCCGGGTCGATGGCGAGGTGTCGGCTTTCGGCAGAGAGCGCACGACACCTCTTGGTTTCGAGATGCACTTCCATGGCAGGTTTGTCTGTTGTCTCAGAAGGACGAGGGAAGTCGGCCAATCAACTATGCGGTGGTTAACCCGTGTCAGTGATGGCAGAGCGGTTGTGGATAAGCTCGCGACTCTTTCGGTTGTCGCGTCAGGCGACGACGATCTGGTTGGCCAGAAGGGGATGCCCATCGGTCAGGTCGAGCACGGCCTGATGGGCAAGTTGTTTCGCATGGTACGTACGAGACCGTCCCTGAAGGACAATCCGATCTTCCGAGTAGACGACATGGAGGTCGCGGATCCTTCCGTTGGCAACGCGATTGACGTGGCCTTCGATGAATTGTGCGAGCTCTTGAGGATTCTTGCCGAGAGCAGATCGAAGAGTGTCTGTACTGAAAGCATGTACCGGCATGCCAGGCTCCCACTTTGATCGGCTTGACGTGAGCGGAGAATCGACGGTGGACTGCAAGACCGAACGAATGGATTGGGAGAGGGCCTCGAAATCGAGAGCCGCAAAGGTTTGGGACCGGGCAGAGTTGCTCGAAGTCGACCGAGATGAAACCGCCCGCACCGTCCTTGTTCCCAACCGGCTACCACGGAAAAAGAGGCATCACAACGAGGACCGGAGACCGCCTGCGGACTACCGGCCCTCCAGGATTTCATCTAGTAGACTAACCGAGTCGGGACGCGGCGTCAAACATTATTCGTCGGTGGGCGTCTCGGTTTGTGAGCGCCGGATCGGCCGGGGAGCGACGTTTCCGGTTTGACTGGGAGCTTCCAGAAGTTCGTCGGTCTGGATGATCGACTCGGCGAGCTTGGCCATGGGAATGCGCCGATCCTGGCTCTGCCGCTGGAGCAGCCGGAACGCCTCATTTTCGTTCAAATGGCGGCGGGACATGAGAATTCCCTTGGCGCGCTCGATGAGCTTTCGCTCGCGCAGGGTCATCTTCAGATGATCAACGTTTTCCTGAAGGATCTGGATCTCACGGGCGCGCGCCACGGCCACCTCGATAGCCGCATTGAGAGCGGGGTTGGTTATTGGCTTGAGCAAGTAAGAGACAACCCCATCCTCGACGGCCTGATCGATGAGGTTGGGATGTCCATGCGCGGTCAAGATGATGACGGGAGTTCCGGGATCTTCCGCGATCTGCCGCGCAGCAGCCAACCCATCCATGCCCGGCATCTCGATATCGAGGAACACTGCATCTGGAAGTGCGCGGCGGCACATCTCAACGGCACGCTGGCCGTCATTGACAACGGCCACGACATCGTAGCCCAGAGATTCGAGCTGGTCCTGCAAACCGGCAGCAACTGGTTTTTCGTCGTCCGCGATGACAAAACGATAAGGCCGAGGCATCGGCGTTCCCCTCTCTTGCGTCGAATCACGTTCCGCCATGTCACGATTCATGCCTGCCCTCCGGGCAACCTGTCCGACCGGAGCCGCGACCGATCATTCGGAAGCACAACGATCCGCACGTTGGTCTAAGAAAGCGTGGTAGTCTCGCGGCCTGACTTGACGGTCGGTCCGCGACTGATCACAATCCGGGCGTCCATCGCCGTCAAACCATGTTCCAAACGCCTGGTTTTCTTATGATCGCTATTGAACCGCGGGGAAGGACAAGCTCAACGTGACCCGTTACTCACTCGATGTCCTCTGTTTTGATGACCTGGTCGTCGGCGACGAGTGGGAAAGCCCGGGAAGGACCGTGACCGAGACTGACGTGGTGCTTTTCGCCGGACTCTCGGGAGACTTCAATCCCCTTCACTCCAACCATGACTTATCGAAAAGCGGACCCTTTGGACGTCCGGTAGCCCATGGCATTCTGGGCCTGGCCATCGCAACCGGTTTGATCAGCCATGCACCGAGGGTTGATACGATGGCCTTGCTGGCAATCCTCGAATGGAAATTCCTGCTTCCCATCGTTTTCGGCGACACTATCAAGGTGATTTCCCGGATCGAGGCCCTCGAGCCCCAGGCGAGGGGCCGGCGCGGCATTGTCACGTGGCATCGCCACATCTTGAATCAGAATGCGCAGGTCGTTCAAGAAGGCCGCAGCCAGACCTTGGTTCGCGGAAAGCCTCAATCGCGGCCACCCAAGGGCGACCCGTCGAACGCCGCGAAAACTTGAAGTCCGTCATCACGGTGATCGCCACTCTCAGTTATATAGTTCCCACCGGACAATGATCAACACTTTTCTGTCGGTTGATGAGCCATTTTTAATTGCGGTCGCCGCGCGGTCGCGCGCTCCGCGCCATCGGCGAGGCGTCCGCCGGCCGGGGCAGCGCAGGACTACCGAGCGTTCGGCGGATGAACTCGAGTTGCAGCCGGCTGTAATGTGGGCTGAAGACCCCGTGCCGCGACCCTGGATAGATCATCAGCTCAAAATCTTTGTTTGCCGTCTGGAGTGCCTCGACGAGCCGCATGGTGTTGCGCACCGACACATTGTCGTCGATCAATCCATGGATGATCAAGAGCCTGCCGTGCAAGTTCCTGGCGGCCTTGACGACCGAGCTGCCGTCGTAACCCTGAGGGTTGTCTTGCGGCAGGCCCATGAACCGCTCCGTATAGATGGTGTCGTAGTCGCGCCAGTCGGTCACGGGCGCGCCGGCGATGCCCGCGGCGAACAGGTCCGAGTGGGTCATGGCGTAAGACGTCATGTAGCCACCGTAGCTGTGCCCGGCCATGCCGATTCGTGAACCGTCCACGTAGGGCCTCTGCTTCAGCCAGGCGATTCCGTCCTTGATGTCCTCGAGTTCCTGCACGCCGAGCCGCTTGTAGGCCTTCCACGCCGAGACGGCCCCCTTGCCGCTTGCCGTGCGCGGGTCGAGATGAAAGATGATGAAGCCTTCACTGGCGAGGGCCTGGTCCCAGAGTCGTCCGCCCATCCATCCGTCGGTGGTCATCGGCGTATGCGGCCCGCCGTAGGTCATGAACCAGACCGGGTATTTCTTGCTCGGGTCAAGATCGGCCGGCAGCACCACTTCTCCCTCGAGAATGAAGCCGTCCCTGGTGCGGACCCCGACGCGTTCCCGAGGGCCGAGCCGATACTCCTTGAGCCTGTACACGGGGTTGGCGTCCACGGTCCGGACCAGTGTGCCGTCGGCGGCGTGCAGCTTGACGCGCGTCGGCGTGCGCAGATCCGACCAGCTCGCCACGTAATGCCGGCCGTCGGGACTGAGGCTCGCCTGGTAGCTCCCAGCGCCCTGGGTGAGCCGCTCGATCGGCCCGCCGATCTTGACCCGGTACAGGTTCGTGGACATCGGATAATCACGGGTCGCGGTGAAGTAGATCCAGCCCGACTCGCGATCGACATGGGCGATCGACCGGACCTCCCACTCTCCCGTGGTGACACGGTCCTTGAGGCTGCCGTCGGCCGCGTAGTGATAGATATGCTTCCAGCCGTCGCGGTCGCTGGTCCAGAGGAAGCTGCCATCCTTGAGAAATGCGATCGGATCGGGATCAGCTATCCACGCCTTGGTGGAATCGCGAAACAGGCGATGGGGCTTCGGGTTCTGGTCGGCCGCCGCGACTTGCACGAGGTCGAGCCAGGTCTGGGTCCGGTTCTGAATATCGCAATAGGCCGACGAGCTGTCGGGCCACCACCCGACATGGCTGATCAGGAATGCTTCGGCCGAATAGTCCGAGAGGTCGGCCCATCGCACCGAGCCGCCGCCCGCATCGACGATCCCGAACCGGACCTTTGGGTTGGGCTCGCCGGAGCGGGGATACTTGTTCTGCTCAACCTTGCGAGGACTGCTCGTGTCATCGAGCATGGTCAGCGTGCCCACGGGCGCGTCATCGAATTCCATGAGCGCGATCCGCTTTGAGTCGGGACTCCACCAGAACGCCGGCCAGCGGCGATTAAAGATCTCCTCGAAGTAGACCCAGTCGGCGATACCGTGCCGCAATGTCTCGGTGCCGCCGATCGTCAGTGCCCGCTCGCGCGGGGCCGCGATGTCCACGACGTGCAGGTCGTGGTCCCGGATGAACGCGACCGAACGGCCGTCGGGACTGAACTGGGGGTACTGTTCCGCGCCCGGGTGGTCGGTCAGACGGACCGCGGTCGCGCCGTCGAAAGTCGCGTAGTAGAGGTCGTCATTGTGGTTGAACAGGAATCCCTTGTGGTCAGGGTCCATATCGAACGACATGTCTCCCGCGATCGTCCGGGCGGTGCTCTCATCAATGGTGGGTAGCCGCTTCAGACCTCGCGTGAGGGTCTCCGTGTCGACGAATGGGCGCGACCGTCCGGTCGTCGCCTGAACTTTGTGCAGCTTTCCCGCGCGGATTTGCAGCCAGGATTCACCGTCCAGCCAGGTGACCGAAACGGGTGAGCCGGAGAGCATCCCGCCTCCCCGCCCACCGCGCGCCATGTCGAAGGTGATGGGCAGGTCGTGTTTGCGTTCTTCGGCCAGCGGCTCCGCGGCAGTCGTGGTGATAGGTACGGGATCGCGCAGGCGCAGCACCGGGAAATCGCCTCCGGCCTGCACGGCTCCGTCGAAAAATTTCCAGGCGGCCAGGCCATCTTCGGAGCGGGGCTCGAGCAGGTAGACCACGAGGTTGCCCAGGGGTTGTGCCGTCTTGACCAGGAGCGTTCCGGCCGGCAAGCGCCGTGTTTCCCGGCGCGAGCTCACGCGGAGCTCCACAACGTCCTGGCGGTCCCAGCCTGACGATGCCGGCTTGCCGACCTCGTCCACGCGATAAAGCTCCACGTCGAGCTCGATATCCTCGCGCAGCTCCTGAACGTCGATGCCGTGGCGTTTGAGTGTTGCCGCCGCGTCGGGGAAGCTGGGTGGCAGCAGGTAGGCATGGGGCCGCACGACCGTCTCGGTGGCCGCGAAGTCGTGCATGAGCTGGACCGGGTAGTCCTTCGGCGTGTCGGTCTTGACTCGGCGGCCGTTCTCTTCGCGCTCGACGTAGCCAAGAATCGGCTCCGGGTTGGGCAGTGGCCGCGCCTCGGAGCGGATCGCCACGCGATCCTTCCCGGGCGTCTGGCCAGACTTCACGACGGCCCTGTCGGCGTCATCGATCAGCCATATGATCTGATCCTTGCGGAAGGCCGCCTGGATCAGGCACTCGCGCACGAAGTCGCGAGTCGCCAGCACGCGGTCCTTGTACGGAGCGTACGCGTAAGCCTCGGAGAGGACGGCCAGCCGGTTCCGCAAACCCGCGTACGTCGTGCCGTAACGTCCCTCCGCCGGGAAGGTTGTCCACCGGGTGTGGTCGCGACTGAGGTTGCCATGATAATAGGCTTGCAACCCCGTCTTCTTCTCGAACTCGCTGGTGAGCCTGGGAAAGAACTCGGAGCGGGCGAACGCGATGATCCTGGGATCGCCCGCCGGGTTCTTCGGTCCCTCGTACGTGATCGTGTAGCGGTGATAGGAACCGTTGGTCGTATGGGTGTCGATGAACAGGTGCGGCTTCCAGGTGTTGAAGAACTGGACGAGGGCACGAGTCTCGGCAGCCTCGAGCTTGATGAAGTCGCGGTTCAGATCGAGGCCCCGGGCGTTGGCGCGCTGGCCCATTCCTTCCTCCGGCCCGATCTGCCCCGGGCGGTTCTGCTTGGACACGCGCTCGTTGCCGTCGGCGTTATAGATCGGAGCCAGCGCGATCACCAGGTCCTTGAGCAGCGGATGATGGGGCGTTGCCAGGATCTCCCTGGCCAAGATCGGCAGCGCCTCCTTGCCGCAGACTTCGCCGGCGTGAATATTACCGATGGCCAGGACAATCAGCTTGCCGGATCGCGCGGCCTCCATGGCGCTGTGCACCGGAGGATCGGCCAGGACCAGTAGAGGCAGCGGACGTCCCTCAGCCGATCGGCCCAGCTCGGTGTAGTACGCATTGGGATAGCGCCTGGCCAGCTCCTGGCAGAGGGCCACGACCTCGCCGTGCCGGGCGGTCGCCTTGTAGCCGCTCTGTTCCGCGACGGTCTGAAGGGTGTCGACTTGCTGTGGGAAATCTGCCAGGATGGGCAAGAGGAGTGTAATCAGACTGTTCGCGGCAAGCATTACCTTAGTGTCCTCGTCGAGCTGGGGAGATGATCCTGATCTCATCGCAAAACGGGTCGTCGGAATGAATCCAGCGTATCCGACGCAATTCATCAAGGCGAGGACTTCCAGGCGATTCCCGCCGGTCGCAGGTAGCGGGTAGCGGAGGGGGATCGGGCAGAGAAAGGGACGGCGTCTTGGTCCGGGATGGCGATGGGGCCTGAGCTGAAAGACCGGTTGCCGGCGATCTGGATGATCACGGCGGCGTTCTGCTTCGCATCGATGGGCGCCCTGGCGCATGCCCTCGGCCCGCGCTGTGATTGGCTGCTGATCGCCCTGATCCGGATTCTCTGCACCTTCGTATTCTCGGTGGAGCTGACCTGGATTGGCCGGGCCAGGCTGGTTCTGTGGACTCCCCGAACGCTCTGGATTCGCAGCGTGTCCGGAACGATCAGCCTGGCGTGCACGTTCTACGCTCTCACCCGCCTGCCCGTGGCCGATGTGCTGACCCTGACCAACACCTACCCGCTCTGGATCGTCCTGCTGTCGCTACGGCAGTTGAGCCGGGGCGAGATCGGCATCGACCTGCTCTGCGTGGTCAGCGGCGTGGCCGGCGTGATCTTGATCCAGCGTCCTTACCTCTCGGG
This sequence comes from Isosphaeraceae bacterium, assembly GCA_049579985.1. GTDB lineage: Bacteria > Planctomycetota > Planctomycetia > Isosphaerales > Isosphaeraceae > Aquisphaera. The sequence goes on from JBAUOX010000068.1 coordinate 13,542, forward strand.
CAAGGGTGATCTGGCTGTGCTGGTCGCCTTGTTCGCGTCGTTCACCACGGCCGTCGCGATGCTCGGCCTGCACCGGCTTCGCACGGTCGATGCCTGCGCCGTGGTCGCACATTTCTCGGGCCTGGCGAGCCTGGTGCTTTCGCTCTGGGTCTTTGTTCATCCCCGGATCGCGTCGGCCTCGACGTTCGACGCGACCACCCTGCTCATGCTGCTGGGCGTCGGGCTGACCGGCACGATGGGTCAGGTCCTGATCACGAAGGCATTTGCCTCGGGACTGCCCTCACGGATCTCGGTGCTCAGCCTGAGCCAGGTCGTCTTTGCCATGGCCTTCGACATGACCCTGGGGGGACGAGTGCTGACCCCTTCAACCCTGCTGGGGTTCGTTCTCGTCTTGACCCCGACGGCCTGGATCACCGTTCACGCCGGCCGGTTGGCACCGGAGCCGGCGGCCCACGCGTGAGCGGACTCTGGTCCGCAACGCCACGAGGACGGATGGAAATGCCCGCGACGCGGGTTTTCCCGTTGCAGTTCCCCGCGATTTCGACGAATGATGAGATTACTTCCTCGTCGCGGTGTGGAAGACCGAGGCGAGGCTGTCGCAGCGAGGAGCCAGCCGCGTGCCCGCTCGTTTTCGTGACAGCCCTGAGTTTCAGAAGCTGCTCGCCGGCGCCGGCCGCCCGAGCCTGATTCGCATTGCGCTGGAGATCGCCGCCGACGCGTATCCCGACCTGGATATCGAGCTCTACCTGGGCAAGGCGGACGAGCTTGCCGAGCGGGTCCGCGCGCGTTGCGAAAAGGGGGCCAAACCGCGCAAGGTCCTGGGCCAGATCAACTGGGCGCTGTTCGTCGAAGAGGGCTACGAGGGGAATCGTGAGAATTACTTCGATCCGCGGAACAGCTACCTGAACGAGGTGATCGACCGCAAGACAGGGATTCCGATCAGCCTGTCCATTCTGTACGCCAGCCTGGCCGAGCGGCTTGGCGTCGTGCTCGAAGGGGTGAACTTTCCCGCGCACTTCATGCTCCGGCTCGATGACTCCCGCCAGCCGCTGTTCATCGACCCATTCCACGCCGGCGAATTTCTCGATCGACGGGGCTGCGAGGGGCGGCTCTCGGACCTGACCCACCACCCTGTCGCGCTCTCTGACGCCCAGGTCGCCCCCTGTCCGCCGCGAGTCATCGTGGCCCGCATGCTGCGCAATTTGAAGGCGATCTATCTGGGAACGAACGATTTCCCTTCCGCCCTGAGCGTTCAGCGCAGGCTTGCCGCGGCAGCCGCCGACGAACCCGAGGAACAGCGCGACCTGGGCATGATCTGCCTCCAGCTTGACCATCCCGGCGAGGCCATCGACCCCCTCCAGGCCTACCTCGCCGCCCTCCCCGACGCCGCCGACGCCGAGCCCGTCACCGCCCTGCTGAACGCCGCCCGGCGGCAGGTCGCGCGGTGGAACTGAATCCTTCATCGCCTTCTTGGGATCAGAGGTCCGGGTGGGCCTGGCATGCTGCAAAGTTGGCCTTGACCGCTCTCTGATCCCGACTGCTTTCGTTGCGAATTTGTCTCGTTCGGCGAATGTCTCCCAACCCCGCCGTTCGGCCGGCCGGAGGTCTCCAGGTGACGCGCCGACGGTCGGGGAGCCGAGCTTCGGAAACGCCGTCCGGGCCGAGAGCAGTGTGCATGCCTCTGGCCCTCGACATGGATGACCATGTTCCGATCGCGATCACGGAGGGGACTCGGCCGATCTGTTCCTGAGGGGGACGATCGGCTAGGATCAAGAGAGGGCTCAGGGGCTTTTGGACAAACGCGATCGAGGCTGAGGATGAATGACCTCAAAAAGCTGTTGCCCGATGAGAAGCGTCTCTCGGCAGTTGACCTCCGCAAGCTCCCCGCTGACGAGCGCTCGGCTATCCTCGGGGCCCAGGCGGCCCTGGCGGAGGATCTTTACCGGGGTGATCGCCAACTGACCGACTTCGAGGCTTTCGGCGAGGAGGACCTCCATGACGACGGTCCCCACACCGAAGCGGGGTGAGGTCTGGCTTGTCCGCTTCGACCCTTCGGCGGGCGCCGAGATTCGCAAGGTCCGGCCGGCCGTCGTGGTCAACCTGGATGCCATCGGCCGCCTCCCCCTACGAATCGTGGTTCCGGTCACGGATTCGAAGAGCGACTTCGGGAATCTCTCCTGGTTCGTCTTCCTCCCGGCGGCGTCCGAGAATGGCCTCTCGAAAAACTCCGGGGCGGACGCGCTCCAGGTAAAGTCGGTGACCGTGACGCGGTTTGCTCCGAAGCTCGGCGAGGTCACCGACGCCCATATCGATGAAATCGCGGCGGCAATCGCCCTGTGCGTCGGAGTTCCATGAGAATTGAGTATGGTGTCCCCCGAATCCTCCGCCAACCTGCACGAGTTCGTCGTCCGCAACATGACCCAGGGCAAGGACGCGCAGGGCGAGGTGACGCTGGAGCTCGAGGTCGAAAGCGACGACCGCAGCTTCCGCGGCCGCGCCGCCTCGACCGACATCATTGAAGCCTCGGCCCTGGCCTGCATCAACGCCGTCAACGCCATTCAGACCCACAAGGAACGCGGCCATGTCCGCGAAGTCGTCGGCCGCCCCGGCGCGGGGGCGTGAGCCAGGGTCTTTTTGTTAGACTGGGAGGCGAGGCCATTGAGGGACCGTAGGAATGTCTCACTGTGAGCGAAACGCTCAAGCGTCTGGGAACAACTCGGGAGTCTGCCACTCGACTGGCCCGTAAAGCCGCGGAAGCCGAAAGCGTCTTGGGTCTACACGGCGTCTCGGTGACTGCGGGGCCTTCGATTGGTCCAGCTTCCACGGCAGACCGAGATGAGCTGCAAAGGCATTTCCGAGTGCATGATACGCCGACACGCAACGATCCCTTGCATCGAACCGTAGAATTACCCAGGCCAGTGACCGAGGAAGTGGCACTCAGGTTCAATCAACTCTTCGGGCGTGAGTAATCAAACATGAGCGACGAAAGTCCTTGTTGGGAAAACACCAGCCATCCTCTGCCCGAAAGATCTCCCTTCGACCAAGTTCTCATCCTGGGTTGGTACGACGGCCCCGAGGAGGGACTGATTCGTTGTGGGAAATGCAAGCGAGTCTACCTCTTCAAGTCACTTGACTTCGTGAATGAGGACGAGGGGCTTCGCCTCTTTGGGCTGGCGCCGCTGCCTGCGGACTCGATCGACAGGGTTGTGCAAGCACTTTCCCAGTACATGAGTCCAAAGTGGCCAATGTGGGCGCCCATCTGGCAATTCCCGACGGAAGCCGAGCGCGAGACAGTGGATTCTCTCATTGACGGAATCTTATCAGGAGCAGGCCCAACCACGCTGGTCGTCACGACATCGAACCTGGCCGAGGTAATCCAGGAAGCCAAGACTGCCCCCGCTGAGCATGCCACCCAGGAGGCCGTCAGGGAGGCCGTCTGAGCCCTCTATGGGGTGCGAGCGTCAGCCTGGCATGCTTCAAAGTTAGTCTTGACCGCTCTCTGATCCCGACTGCTTTCGTTGCGAATTTGTTTCGTTCGGCGAATGTCTCCCAACCCCGCCGTTCGGCCGGCCGGAGGTCTTCAGGTGACGCGCCGACGGTCGGGGAGCCGAGCTTCGGAAACGCCGTCCGGGCCGGGAGCAGTGTGCATGCCTCTGGCCCTCTCCATGGATGACCATGTTCCGATCGCGAGCACGGAAAGGACTCGGCCAATCTGTTCCTGAGGGAGACGATCGGCTAGGATCAAGCGAGGGCTCAGGGGCTTTTGGACAAACGCGATCGAGGCTTAGGATGAATGACCTCAAAAAGCTGTTGCCCGATGAGAAGCATCTCTCAGCAGTTGACCTCCGCAAGCTCCCCGCTGACCAACGCTCGGCTATCCTCGGGGCGCAGGCGGCCCTGGCTGCGAATCTTTACCGGGGTGATCGCCAACTGACCGACTTCGAGGCTTTCGGCGAGGAGGACCTCCATGGCGACGGTCCACACACCGAAGAGGGGTGAGGTCTGGCTTGTCCGCTTCGACCCTTCGGCGGGCGCCGAGATTCGCAAGGTCCGGCCGGCCGTCGTGGTCAACCTGGATGCCATCGGCCGCCTCCCCCTACGAATTACGAATCGTGGTTCCGGTCACGGATTGGAAGAGCGACTTCGGGAATCTCTCCTGGTTCGTTCTCCTCCCGGCGGCGTCCGAGATTCGATCTCCAGGGCGAAGAACTGTTCCAGCGGCGACATGGGAAGAACAATTTCCATAGCCTGACCAGCCAAGGAGAGGAGCTGGCCCGCGTGGTGAAAAGCGTGATCGGCTAATGCCCACCAGTCGAGAGATTTCGTCTTTCGGTTAGCCCCGTCTGGCTGGTGCCGGTCGATTAGGCAGGAGTGAGAATTCCGCGCCGTTTCACGCCGGCCATGGGTCGTGGTCGAGGGTGACCTGGCCGTCATCGTGGCGGATCGCCGTTCGTTACCTTCTTTCGCGGCTATCCTATGGGTACGGCGGTCGATGCAAGATTCAGGCGTGTGACACACCTGGTGGCCAACAGTGGTGGTAGGAGAGAATCCGTCCTGGGCTGTTGCAAGTCAGCATGGACGCGGTTACTGGTACGGAATGAGCGGACCGTATTTCCAGAAGCAAAGCTGGCCGTCCTTCGTGTACCAAGGACAGACCTACGATTTGACGCACCTAGTCGAGTACGAGGTCGAGGTAACTGACTCCGGCGGAGCGACCCGGCGAATAGCCATCAGTTTCAGTGACCACTGCTTTACGAGGGAGCCGAATGGCGAGGACGATCCGGCGTTACAGTACCTCCATAGCACCCGTCCGACCGGATACTTCTGCACCGAGCGATATCGTTTATCATTGAATCTTGTAGGGCACATCGCCCACGCGATGCAGGGGAAGGTATGGATTATCGAGGGAGGGAACTTCGCCACGATCCCGACGGTTGACCATCAAGGAAACAAGATGCTTTATGGTATCGTGTTCAGCCTGGACCGGGTGAAGAAACTCCCTGTGGACCTTGACATGCGAGTTAGGACTGCCTACCCATGTGATGCGACGGAGATCATGACGTATGGGAATGTCCGGTTCCCGCACTTGGTCACCTTGAGAATGCAAGGCAAGCGTCCGAACCGCAATTTCGACAGGCACCGCCCTCGCCCAAGGCTGACCTAGGGTCAGGGCAAAAAAATGAGAGTTCTCGCTGATCTCCACCGCGGCCCCACGTGTTACATCGCAAGTGGTGATATTCAAGAGACTTGGGTGCCATGCTCACGTCTTCGTGAGCATGTCTCAGCGAGTCCCGGAGCCGGGGCACTCCATGCTCACGTGGACATGAGCATGGCACCCAAAGAGGATCCGAACCGCAGTGGAGATCGGCGAGGAGTGTCAAAAAAATAGGCCCTTTCGGGCCTACTCCGACGCCGGAATCCGGTGTCTTGGGGCGAACCTCTTACCCGTTGCCGGGCACATCCGACCCGTCCGGGACGGACTTGACCGTGAGGCCAAGCGGGGCTGGCTATGCACACGCCCTTCTGTCCAGCGATCTATTGACATTATACGGCAAAAATCCGGTGACCGTCAAGAAATCTGTAAGTTGAACGATCCAGGCAAACCGGCTCTCCGCAGACTGGGCATCTTGCCGCAACAATTAAGAACGTCCCCTTTGATCGCTCCTGACCATCCCGGCGAGGCCATCGACCCCCTCCAGGCCTACCTCGCCGCCCTCCCCGACGCCGCCGACGCCGAGCCCGTCACCGCCCTGCTGAACGCCGCCCGGCGGCAGGTCGCACGGTGGAACTGAATCCTTCATCGCCGCCTGCTTCGGATCCGAGGTCCGAGTGGGACTGGCATGCTGCAAAGTTGGCCTTGACCGCTCTCTGATCCCGACTGCTTTCGTTGCGAATTTGTTTCGTTCGGCGAAGGTCTCCCGACCCCGCCGTTCGGCCGGCCGGAGGTCTCCAGGTGACGCGCCGACGGTCGGGGAGCCGAGCTTCGGAAACGCCGTCCGGGCCGCGAGCAGTGTGCATGCCTATGGCCCTCTCCATGGATGACCGTGTTCCGATCGCGATCAGGGAGGGGACTCGGCCGACTTGTTCCTGAGGGGAACGCTCGGCTAGGATCAAGAGCGGGCTCAGGGGCTCTTGGACAAACGCGATTTGGAAGAGCGACTTCGGGAATCTCTCCTGGTTCGTCTTCCTCCCGGCGGCGTCCGAAAATGGCCTCTCGAAAGACTCCGGGGCGGACGCGTTCCAGGTAAAGTCGGTGTCCGAGACGCGGTTTGTTCGGAAACTCGGCGAGGTCACCGACGCCGAGATCGATGAAACCGCGGCGGCAATCGCCCTGTGCATCGGAGTTCCAAGAGAATTGAGAATGGTCTTTCCCGAATCCCACCTCCTCGAGCCGCAGTTACGCTTCTGATAGGAGAGAGCTACGTCAAGCGGACCTTACTCATAGTGTGCTCCGAGGGCCCCGGGACGCCCAAAGCCACGATCTCTCGGGGAACTGCCTCCTTTCTCACCCCCTGCCGCCGGGATAGACTGAATCGCGGAAAACGCAATGATTGTGACTTTCGTGACCAGAGGCGCAGGATTCGGGGGGAGAGATGCCCTACCAGTACGTCCGCGAGCCCCCACCGCCGAGGAGGCGGACCGGCTGGCCGCCGCCTGCGAGGCGCCCATCGAGAAGCTGGTCTCCTACGTTGCTCGACACCGGCCTCCGTGTCAGCGAGCTGTGCACCCTGACCTTGAAGGACATCCGCTTGCGAGGGCGACGTTTCAACCCAACATACTTGCCATCCTCGCCCCTCGGATCGGGTTTGAGCTGATGGGATGGATCGTCGCGGCCCTCCTGGCGAACCTGGGAATTGTCATTGTCAAATTATATGTAATTATCCTCTTAAGATGGTCATCGAGCTTGATCGTCCGGGGGGCCTGAGAGACAATCCGGAGTACGACTCTCGGCCGGCCGCCCCGGCAAAGGGAGTCGAAGCCAACGCGAGGAGAACCGTGCATGAGAGTATGGCCAGGGCAACCCTTTCCGTTGGGCGCAACGTGGGACGGGAAGGGAGTTAACTTCGCGCTCTTCTCCGAGCACGCCACCAAAGTGGAATTGTGCCTGTTCGATTCGCCCGAGGCGACGGCGGAGGCGCAGCGCATCCGCCTGCGCGAACAAACCGATCAGGTCTGGCACGCCTACCTGCCCGACGTCAAGCCCGGACAGCTCTACGGCTACCGGGTCCACGGACCCTATGAGCCGCAGAAGGGTCACCGCTTCAATCCGCACAAGCTCGTTCTCGATCCCTTCGCCAAGGCCATCGGCCGCGACCTGCGCTGGGACGATTGCCTGTTCGGTTACAAGATCGGTGACCCCGACGCCGATCTGTCCTGCGACGAGCGCGACAGCGCCCCCTTCGCGCCGCTGGCGGCGGTGGTCGACGGCGCCTTCACCTGGGGCGACGACCATCCGCCGCGGACATCCTGGCACAAAACACTGATCTACGAGCTGCACGTCAAGGGCTTCACCAAGCGCCATCCCGACGTGCCCGAGAAGCTGCGCGGCACCTACGCGGGCGTGGCCTCGGAGGCGGCCATCCAGCACCTGCTCAGCCTCGGCGTGACTGCGGTGGAGCTGATGCCGGTCCATTTGCACGTCGACGACCGCCACCTGGTCGAGAAGGGCCGGTGCAATTACTGGGGCTACAACACCCTGGCCTTCTTCGCCCCCGCCCTCCACTGTGCCTCCCGCGACTCCGCGCGCGAGTCGGTGCAAGAGTTCAAGATGATGGTGCGTGCCTTGCACGCCGCCGGCATCGAGGTCATCCTCGACGTGGTCTACAACCATACCGGCGAGGGCAATCAACTGGGGCCGACGCTGTCCATGCGCGGGGTGGACAACGCCTCGTACTACTGGCTGACGCCGCGGGACCCGCGCTACCACATGGACTTCAGCGGCTGCGGCAACACCCTCAACATGCAGCACCCGCGCGTCCTGCAGTTGATCATGGACAGCCTGCGCTACTGGGTTACTGAGATGCGGGTCGACGGTTTCCGTTTCGACCTGGCCAGCACGCTGGCGCGCGAGCTGTTCGCGGTCAACCGGCTGGGGACGTTCTTCGACATCATCCACCAGGACCCCGTGCTGTCGCAGGTCAAGCTCATCGCCGAGCCGTGGGACGTGGGCGAGGGAGGCTATCAGGTGGGTAACTTCCCGGTGCTCTGGACCGAATGGAACGGCAAGTACCGCGACTGCGTCCGCCGCTTCTGGAAGGGCGACGGTGGGACTGTCTCGGAGTTCGCGACGCGCCTGGCCGGCTCCAGCGACCTGTACGCCTGGAGCGGCCGGCTGCCACACGCCAGCATCAACTTCATCACCTGCCACGATGGCTTCACGCTCCGGGACCTGGTCAGCTACGACGACAAGCACAACGAGGCCAACGGCGATGACAACAAGGACGGGGCCAACGACAACAATAGCTGGAACTGCGGCGCGGAGGGCCCGACCGACGACCCGGCCATCAAGGCTCTGCGCGCATCGCAGAAGCGCAACCTGGTGGCATCGCTGCTGCTGTCGCAGGGGGTGCCGATGATCTACGGCGGCGACGAATTGAGCCACTCGCAGGGCGGCAACAACAACGCCTACTGCCAGGACAGTGAAATGACCTGGCTAAACTGGGAGTTGAATGAGGAGCAGAAGGGTTTCCTGGAGTTCGTGCGCACGGTGGCGCGCATCCGGGCCGAGCAGCCCGTCTTCCATCGGCGGCGCTTCTTCCTGCAGCGCTCCATCCGCGGCACCGACATCAAGGACATCTCCTGGCTCAGCCCCGCGGGCGAGGAGATGACGGACGAGGACTGGAACACAGGGTTCGCCCGCTGCCTGGGGGTGCGCCTGGCCGGCGACCTGATCGGCGACGAGAACGAGAGCGGCGAGCCGATCGTCGGCGAGACGCTGCTCTTGCTGTTCAACGCCCATCACGAACCGATCCCGTTCACGCTGCCCGCGACGAAGGTCGAGCACCGATGGGAACGCGTGTTCGACACGGCCGGGCTCATGGGCGCGGCGCCGCCCATGGGCGCGGGGGAGGTCTATCCGCTGCAGGGGAGGTCACTGGCGGTCCTACACATCCGGACAGCGGAAGAAACCGGGAAGGCCGTCTCGCAAGCGCAGGTGGAAACCCTTGGCAAAGAGAGTCAGGGGATGACTCAACCCGGCTAACGCCGCTCCCCTGACCGGGGTGTAGGTTCGGCAAGCGGGGGCGCGGCGACCGTCCCTCTCGTCCCGGAAGGGGAATGCTACTGTTCGTGCCGGACGGGGGAGGGCTTGAGGGTACCTGCTCAAGTGGCAGTCATCCTCGAATCGCTTTGGGGGTAACCGATGTGAGGCACCATTACCGATGTCAACGGTCGAAGATCTGCTCCAAAAGACGGCCCAACGCCTTGCCCAGCGGCAGCGCTTCCCCGAATCGACCTACCGCTTGCAGTTCCACGCCGGTTTCACGTTCCGTGATGCCTGCGCCATCGTCCCCTACCTGAGCGAGCTGGGCATCACCCATTGTTACGCCTCCCCCTACCTCCAGGCGCGGGCGGGCAGCCAGCACGGCTACGACATTACCAACCATCGGGCGCTCAACCCCGAGATCGGCTCGGAGGCGGAATACGATGTGTTCGTCGGCGCGCTGCACGCCCAGGGGATGGGCCAGATCCTCGACACCGTGCCCAACCACATGGGGATCGTCGGCAACGATAATGCCTGGTGGAACGACGTGCTGGAGAACGGCCCGTCGTCTCCGTATGCCGGCTACTTCGACATCGGCTGGCAGGACTCGCCGCGGCCGAAACTCCGCAACCGCGTCCTGCTGCCGATCCTGGCCGAGCCGTACGGCCAGGCCCTGGAGGCCCAGAAGATACGCCTGGCCTACTCTGTCGGGGCCTTCACGCTGCATTACGTCGACCACCGCTTCCCCGTCGCGCCCCACAGCTATGCGCAGATCCTGCAGACCAACCTGGAAGAGATGCAACGCACCCTGGGCGCGGACGTCGCGGCCCTGCACGAGTATCAGAGCATCCTGACCGCCGTGTCCCACCTCCCCGACCATACGGAGACGAATCCCGCCAGGGTGGCGGAGAGCCAGCGCGAGAAGGAGGTGATCAAGCAGCGGCTGGCCACGCTCGCTCAGAAATGCGCCGTGGTGCGGGACTCCCTCGAGAAGACCGTGGTCCTGATCAACGGCACGGCGGGGGAACCGCACAGTTTCGACGCGCTCGAACGGCTGCTGGACGAACAGGCTTACCGCCTCGCGTTCTGGCGGGTCGCCTCGGACGAGATCAACTACCGCCGCTTCTTCGACATCAATGAGCTGGCGGCCCTGAACATGGAGAAGCCCGAGGTCTTCGCCGCAACCCACGAACTGGTCCTGCGCCTGCTGGTTCAGGGCAAGGCCGACGGTCTGCGGATCGACCACCCCGACGGCCTGTACGACCCCAAGCAGTACCTCCGCCGCCTCCAGCAGTACTACGTCCTGGCCTGCGTGTACGAGGTCTTTCGTTCGGACCCGGTCTGGCGCGGCCGGGACTGGAAAGAGCTGGAAGGGCCCCTCCTCGAAATGATCGGCGAGGCCGGCCCGGACGGTGCCCCGGTACTCCCGCGTTGCCCCCTCTACGTCGTCGTCGAGAAGATCCTCGGCACCACCGAGCAGTTGCCGCCCGACTGGGACACCCACGGCACCAGCGGCTACGACTTCGTCAACGTGGTTAACGGCCTCTTCGTCGACCCGGACGGCGAGAAGCCATTGACGAGGCTCTACCAGCAGAGGACCGGGTCGGCCCCTTTCGCCGAAGTGGTGTATCAAAACAAGTTGCTCATCCTCCAGACCGTGCTCTCCAGCGAGCTGCAGATGCTGGCCAACCAGCTCGACCGCCTGGCGCAGAAGGACCGCTCGTCCCGCGACTTCACCCTGAACGGCCTGCGCTTCGCCCTGGCGCAGGTGATCGCCTGTTTCCCTGTTTACCGCTCCTATATCTCCGAGGAAGGGGTCCACGATCCAGACCACAAGTACGTGGAAGCTGCCGTGCGCCGGGCCACGGCGCGGAACCCGACGCTGAGCCGGTCGCTATTCCGCTTCGTGCGCGACATACTACTGCTCCGCTACCCGGAGTCGACCGGGGAGCAGGGCCTGGCCGAGCAGTGCCACTTCGCCGGCAAGTTCCAGCAGGTCACCGCTCCGGTGATGGCAAAGGGCCTGGAGGATACTTCGTTCTACGTCTACAACCGCCTGCTGGCGCTGAACGAGGTGGGCGGCGACCCGGCGCGCTTCGGGGTGGCCCCAAAGGCGGTCCACCACTTCAACCAGAGCCGCCAGGCGAAATGGCCCCGGGCGCTCTCTCCCTTGTCCACGCACGATACCAAGCGCGGCGAGGACGTGCGGGCCCGCCTGAACGTCCTGTCGGAACTGCCGCAGGAATGGGGGGAGTGCCTGGAGCGGTGGAGTCAGTTCAACGGGCCGCACCGCTCGCTCGTTGACGAGGTCAGCGTGCCGGAGGCGAACGAGGAGTATCTGATTTACCAGACACTCCTCGGCGCCTGGCCCCTCGGTCCGTGCGGCCCCGAGGAGTACGCCGAGTTCGTGAAACGAATCCAGGAATACATGGTCAAGGCGCTGCACGAGGCCAAGGTCCACACCAGTTGGATCAACCCGTACGAAGCCTATGATGAGGCCGTCCGACAGTTCGTCGCCCGCATCCTGAACGAGGAGTTCAGCGGCCCATTCCTGCAAGACCTGCGGGCGTTCCAGCAGCGGGTGAGCCATTTCGGGCTGCTCAACGGGCTCGCGCAGACACTGCTGAAAATCACCTTGCCGGGCGTCCCCGACACCTACCAAGGAACCGAGTTGTGGGACTTCAGCTTGGTGGACCCGGACAACCGCCGTCCCGTGGACTACGAACGCCGGCAGAAATTGCTCCGGGCATTGCAGGGTCGGGCGGCCGAGGCCGGGCCGGATCGGAGGGAACTGGCGCGCGAACTGACGCACGTCAAGCAGGACGGTCGCATCAAACTGTACGTCACCGCGCAGGCCCTCCGTTGCCGCCGCGATCACCCGGGACTGTTCTCGACCGGCGACTACCTCCCGGCCGAGACCACGGGGGCCAGGGGGGACCACGTCTTCGGGTTTTCCCGGCGCCTGGGCGACCGACAGGCCATCGTGGCCGTGCCGCGCCTCCTTACGCGCCTGGTCCCGGGACCGGAGGGCCTTCCCCTCGGCGCAGAAGTCTGGCAGAACACCCGGCTACTGCTGCCCGATGTCGAGCCCAAACTACTCTGGCATAATCTCTTCACGGGTGAAACCCTCACCTGCGTGGACCCGCAAGGGCAACCCGCACTGTCCCTGGCCGAGGTGTTCGCGCATTTCCCGGTCGCCCTGTTGCTGTCGCAGGGGTGAGGCGCCACCAGAGGAACGGGCGGCTCACCCATCGGACCGCTCCCCTCCGTGTCAAATAGGGTCTCCCCGCGAGCAATCCCTTCAGACCAGGCGAAAACCGCAGTTTCGGGGGCCGTAACATCTGCCAAAATGAGTTACCCTATCTGGCACTCCCGCCTTCCCTGCAGTGGGTCGGTCCCGCTGCAGCGGCTGGTGGTCATGCCGTGACTTGTCTCATCGAGCCGATCCGTTAGACTGATAGGAGGGTAGGAGACAACTTCGAGGAGGCCGATCGTGGAGCATTCGCTACCGTTTGCTGAGGTGCTGGAGGCCGTTGACCGGCTCTCTTGGGAGGAGCAGGAGACCCTGGTGGCGATCGTGAATCGCCGCATCACGGAGCGGGGCCGGAAGCGGCTCATTGCTGAGGTCCAAGAAGCCCAGCGCGAGTTCGCGGAGGGGCTCTGCCGGCCGTCCACTACGGACGAGCTGATGGACGAGATCCTCTCGTGAGGCGGTTCCTCATCCGGTCCAGTGCTTTCGTACGGGCCGCGAGGCGGCTGGCAAAGAACCATCCTCGTGCCGCCGAGGGCCTGCGGGCGGCGTTGGAGCAACTGGCAGAGGATGCGTTCCACCCCAGTCTGAAGACGCACAAGCTCAAGGGTGATCTAGAGGGCTCGTGGGCCTGTAGCGCCGGCTACGACCTACGCATCGTCTTCGCATTCGTGCAGCATGAGGGTCAGGAGGCCATCCTCTTGCAGACGGTAGGGACGCATGACGAGGTCTACTGAACGCGGATAATCGGTGTCAGTCGCTTATGCCGCCTTGCGGCACCCGGAATGATGAAAATGGAGTTGGGCTTTGGTAGCCTGTGGTTGGAGGCGGGTGTCGGGTCAGAGGCCGATGATCAATTGGAGCCTCGAGCCCGCGTGTCAGTCTGGCCCGGACGTCCCAACGTACCCGGTATTGTTGCCCCCGAACCTTGGGGAGCACGTGGAGCAGAATGTCTCCCCGCTGACGTCGGGGATCGGCCGGCTGACGAGCGCCTCGACGCCGATCGGGGCGAACGAGCCGTCGGGCAGGCCGAGGCGCTCGTTGAGCCGGTTCAGCATCATCATCCGGCCGAGCGGAGTGGGTAACGCGGCGACGAGCAGGCCGTGGTAGCGCCGGGTGGGGACGCCGCAGACGGTCCCCGAGGCGTACCCCCCCAGTCCGTTGGAGACGAGCCACTCCCGGGTCCGCTCCGCGTCCAAGTCGTCCCCCTCCGTCTCGGGGCAGGGTCGCACGATGGGTTCGACCAGGACCGACATCGAAGTTCTTGTCCTTTCCGGTGCGTTTGCTTGATTCATGTCACACACGTCACGTCGGCTCACACCGAGCCCGGCGGGTCGCGGTGTGTGTCTCCGACGGCGTCGGCGGGGGCCATCGCCACGGCCGAGTGGCCGTTCAGACGCCAGTTGTACGCCTCGCGCTCGGGCGGTGGGGTGCCGCCCCCGCCGTAGCGGGGGTCTTCACTCGACCAGACGACCTGCCAGCATTTTCCCGCGGGCGGGGCCAGGAGCGGCTCGGGGGCCACCTCCAGCCGCTGCTCGGTACCGAGATTCACCAGGAGCAGGCGGTCGTCCCCGCCGGGGCCGAACCAGCGGAGCACCAGCGCCTCGGAACCGAGCACGGCGCCGTCGATCATGCCGGGGTGCTGGAGGCGAAACACCGGGTCGTCGCGCCGCAGCCGCAGGAGGTCGCGGTGCAGCGCCAGCGCCTCGGCGTGCGGACTCCGCCCCCGCTCGTTCGGGTCGAGCTTCGACCGCGCGAACGTCTCCGGGGCCGAAGGGTAGGGCAGCAGCGCCTGCATCGCCTCGGTCGCCAGACTGGGAAACTGCAGGACGGACTTCTGGCGGCCCCGACGAATCGCTCCGGCGAGCTCGGGCTTGTAGTCGCCGAAATAGAGAAACGGTGTGGAGGCGGAGTACTCCTGGCCCTGGAAGATCAGCGGGGTGGACGGGCCGAGGAGCTGGAGCGCCGTCAGCGCCCGATGCCGCCCGGGGCTGGTCAGCCGGTGGAACCGGTCGCCCCGGGCCGAGTTGGCAACCTGGTCGTGGTTCTGGATAAACACGATGAAGGCGGCCGGCGCGATATCGAGCGCCGCGCTGCCTCGCCGCTTGCCCTGGCGGAGGTTCCACTGGCCCTGGTAGAGCCAGCCGCGCTTGAGGACCGAGACGAGCTCCTGCGGGGTGCCGAGGTAGTCGCCGTAGTACGCCTCGCGGCTCCCGGTGGCGGCGACCATCACAGTGTGGTGGAAGTCGTCGCTCCAGAGCATGTCGAACCCGAGACCACCCCGCTCGGCCGGCCGGAATAGCCGTGCGCTCTGGGTCTCGTTTTCGCCGACGACCAGCACACGACGGCCCCCGGCCGCCGCGCGGACCGTCCGCACGATCGCCCCGAGGATGTGGTCGGGACCGTCGTCGAAGATGTTCTGCGTCGCATCGACACGCAGGCCGTCGACGTGGAACTCGTCGACCCAGTAGGCGGCGTTGGCAAGGACGAACTCGCGCACCGGCCCGGCGTTCTCGCCGTCGAAGTTCAGCGCCTCGCCCCACTCGGTCTTGTGCCGCTTCGAGAAATAGTCCTCAGAGAACGATTTGAGGTAGTCGCCGTCGGGGCCGAGGTGGTTGTACACCACGTCGAGGATCACGGCCAGGCCGAGGCCGTGGGCGCGGTCGACGAACCGGCGGAAGTCGTCGGGCCTGCCGTAGCCGTGGAACGGGGCGAACAGATCGACGCCATCGTAGCTCCAGCCAAAGGTGCCGGGGAACTCGGCCACCGGCATCAGCTCGAGCGCAGTGACCCCGAGGTCGGCGAGGTACGGGAGCTGCTCCGCGGCGGCGGTCCAGGTCCCTAGGGGCGTGAACGTGCCGACATGCAGCTCGTAAATCACCTGCCCGTCCAACGACATCGGCCCGCGCCAGTCGCGGTCGGCCCAGCGGTAGGCCGAGGGATCGACCACCTGCGACGGCCCGTGCAGGCCCTCGGGCTGGAACCGCGAGGCCGGGTCGGGCGCGAAGGCGCACTCGCCCGCGCTCGTGCCGTCGCCGAGGCGGAACCGGTAGCCCGTCCCCGCCCCCGCCGCCGGGGCCGTGCCCGAGTAATAGCCGTTCCCCTCCGGCGCGAGCAGGAGCGCCTCCACGGCATCATCGTCGAACTCGACGGCCACCGCCGGGTGCCTCGGGGCCCAGACCCGGAAATGTACCCCCCCGCCCGGCCGCGCCTCGGCGCCGATCGGTAGCCTCCGCCCTGGATTCCAACCGTGGTCCTGGTCCGTGCCGTCCATCCCCGCAGCCCTCCTCCCTCGGCATGTACGTTCTACAGCCGGATCCTCTGGGCGAGTTCGTTCGCCTCCTACCGGGACAGCGCCGGCCGCGCGAACTGCGAGATCCGAGTCCCCTGCTGTGGTATGCCCGCCAACCCACGCGGCCAGCCTCCAGGTTCCTCGCCGACGCCGTTGCCACGCGCTTCAGGTGAACGTTGGCCAGTCCCGAGTATCGCGCCCGCCGCAGCCCGAACGTCCGCATTCCTGAGACAGCGTCCTCTCCACGCCGGTACGATCATGCCCGGATGGTATCCGGTTGGCTCGCCAGAAGGGTGGGTGCGGCCGCTCATCGGACGAGCTGAATTGAGACTGTACCAAAGAAAGCGGGTAACAGGTGAAGCTCTTTGCGGGTTTCCTCGTGGTTTTCCTCACCGAGGGATGAGGGTACGGTTCTTGGGACCGATCGAGAATTCAGAGCCATTTTTGATCGGGAAGGCGGAGCCACTTGAGGTGGGGAAATGAGGTCCCTTGGAACAGGGGCGCACATACACGCTGCTCGGCACGCAACGATGTGCGCGGAGTGAGGTCGGGCTCGGAATGTGGCGTGGCGGCGAGTCCCCGGTCCGTTCTGGGGCGCGGTCGAGGCCGGTGAAGAGGCCGTCGAGGGCTAGGCCACCGCCGAGTCGTCTGCCACAGGCTGCGGTGCTGACCACGACAAAGGGATGACCAGCTTGCCCAGTCGAAGCTCGTAGGTAAGCCGCTGGCGGCACTGGATCAGAGCCTGGGGCAGTGGTGAGCCTGCGACAAACGACCCGGCCGCTTGAGCCAGTGGTCGCCGGTTTGCGTTCGCTCGGTCAAGGGTGGGCCGGACATCCCAGCCATTCACGACGGTTGCTCTGACTTCGCTCGTTCGCGCGGGTGCCGGCACATCGCCGGATCGACGACGCCACGCGCTGGGGGAGTCGGAACGGCTCGCTTCACATCGCTCGCTCCTTTGAGAGGACGCGCTGCCCGCGGTTTCTCAGTCCATCGAATAAGGCCCTGGCCACAGCGTCGTTCCCTTCGGGGATGGTCGACCGTTTTCCTGAAGCCCCAATTTCGTGCTCAAGCCGAAAGGACGGGCTTTCCGACGGCTACGGACCATGTTCAACGACGTCTGGGCCGTGCTTGTTGATGAGCCGATGTCCCGGCTCCACGGGTGCGCAACACGGCGCTTGAACTTGTTCGATCCAGAATAACGCCCGGGCACATGGGTACAAGGCGTTGCCGGAGCAAACGGTCCAGAACCATAGGTCGGTGGCCACCGCCAGTCCATGTTGCACCTTCTGCACAGGAAGACGCACTGATTTCGAGGTAACGCCCATCAGACCGACGATCGCCATCCAAGATCACCTTTCGGAAAGCCGGCTTCGGTCGATGTGACCGACGCGCGCTGCTCAAATTGAAGGCGGTCGTTTGTGTCCGGCCGCCCGTCGAGCAGGGCCAAGATGCCGGCCAGCCAAGCTTGGGCGGAGCCGGGCCGGAGCGGTCGGCGACGGCCAACAGGGAGAAGTGGATGGCGATCATCCTGAGCGGCGCGTGAGCGAGCAACGTCGTAGCCGACGACGCGCCGGGTTTCAGACTCGCCGAATGTCGGCGCTCGCACTACGCGAACCCCTGGACCTCACCGGTGTAGCGGAATCGCTTGCTATTTCGGTTCGTGGACATTTCGGCTCCTTGCCAATTGCCAACGACCGGTTCTCCGCCCAAGGCTGGAAG
>JBAUOX010000069.1:0-2536 GCA_049579985.1 Isosphaeraceae bacterium
ATCATACGGTTACTGAGTTCTGACATCGTGATACCCTTTCGTGAGTGGGGGCCAAAGAAGTCCAGCCACAACGGCCGGAAATCCCAGGGTATCACACCCGACTCGTTCGACGGCCAGATCCCTTCCATCCTGCGCAACCACCCAGCCCGCTCCCCCCATCCCGCGGCGAAGCCGCTTCGTCCAACTGAGAAATCGACCGCATTCTGAGCGATCCGGACGACGAGAAGATGACGCAAATATCAACATAGCAACAGTCTAAGACTAATGCAACATGACCGCATTTTGGGATCGGACCCTTCATTGAACGGTAAAAGTGGCGGTTTGTCGAAGGAACCATCGCCAATTCCTGAGTCCAATAAAACGAACGTTTTTTCAGACCAAAAGCCATTCTGACGTTTCCGACAAAATTGAACGCCCGTTCATGTTGATCGGGCGAAGTTGATGGGTAATTCGGTGGCCACAGCTACTTAAAGCCATTGGAAACAGGGACTTGTCGCTGGTTCTTTTCAATCTCCCTATCCGTCCCAGACTATCACTCGGGACTTTTGTCGGAAACGTCCATTCTCACATAATGTGAGTACAAACCGATGTTTGTGAGCAGGTCGCAAATAATCTGAGCACGTTCTCACTTAATGTGAGCAGACGGCCCGCCTTATTCTCAGCTAATCTGAGCAGGCGAACGTGCATGATTGCAAGTTTGGCCTCGGATGATTGCGAGTCGCAACAGATAGGCGATCTAGCACCCATACCCGCAAACCGCGAAGCGTTCAAAGCCGCCGTATCCAAGGCATACCCCGCCTTCAAGCCTGGAGCGGTCCCAAACAGTGTCGGGCAGCTTTATCGTTTCGTCCACGAGATGAAGAAGGGCGACGGCCGAGGACCCAATTTCCTCGATCGGTCATCGGCCATCGGTCATGCCACCGGGTGTCGGCACATTCACGAGTTCACGAGCTTGAGACGGGAGAGCGGGACCTCGCCGTTCTGGCTGGAGAAGGTCAGGTCGGCGCCCTCGCCCCCCTGTTGTTGCTGCACGCCTCTGACCTCGTACTCGCCCGTGTCGTAGACCGTCGCCTTTCCGCCCCGCGAGACGGCCAGTCGGTGGCGGCTTGCGAAGTAGGCGTAACGGAGGTCGTTCTGGGCGCCCGACGTGTCGGGTTGGCCCAGGTCGTCGGGCCACCAGGGCGTGGCCGGTTTCATCGGTTCCATCGGTTTCATGGGCTTCATGGGCTTCATCGGTTTCATGGGTTCCATCATGGTCCTCGCGGGTATGGTGAATCGATTCGTCCACTGCGACCGAGAGAGGGCTTTTTTGCCGATCCCCACGAAAAGTATCATTCCAGGATCGCGGCTGCAAATCATGTTGCAAAATGAATGCGTTTCGCACCTATGTTTTGCGACGGAGAATCTGGCGGAAATCCAGCATCCAGCCTCATGTCGCAGAATTTGACACATTTGCAACACGAGCATACTTGCTGACGTCCATGCGCAGTCTCAGTGCATGCCCAGAGGGGGATTCGTCAACCTCCTGTGAATCATAGCGAAAACAGCATCAGGATTTTGAATTGAACCTTTTTGCGGGGATGGGCACAAAACCCCAGGTTCGCAACTGACCGAGATCGAACGCTGGTTGCGGAGTGTGCATCGCACTCTCGATGCGAAGTTGCTCTCCGCACTCGTGGAGGAGCCGGAACTTGGGGTTGGCTGAGACGCCCCTCGATCGACCCCGGCGCGGCCCGCACGAGGCTGAGGTGCGGTGTGACCGAGACTCACTCGACCGCTTCGAGGCAGGCCGACGCCGCATCCCAGAACGCCTGCTCGCAGGGTTCCGCGAACATCAGCCGCACCAGGTAGATGTACCCGGGCGGGACTTTCACCCGCTGGATCGCACCAGCTTCTCCTGGCGCACTCGTTGCTACGCGATCCCCAATAGATTACCTTGACCCCGTGAACGGATACCCCCCGGGGTATGAGGACGCGGCAGCCAAGAAAGCGCCGGCGAAGCAACCGCCGGCCGAACAGAAAGCGATCACCGAGAAGTACGGAGACATGGAGAAGACGCCCTTGACCAAGGAGGTTAAGAAGGGGAGCTAGACGATCGACCTGGCGCTCGACTGAGTGCCGCCCGCGGAGGGCGACGGAACCGGCCCGCCGCCGAGCCGAGGACGCTCCCTGTGGGACGGATGCCTGATGGTTGTTTATGGCATCCAGCCTTCCTCAAGTGAGAGTCCGGCCGGCATGGCGAAATTCCAGAAGGGGGCCGTCTCGAAAAATCTGCCGCGTCGGACCGGAGGAGCAACGACGGCCGGCGTGTTGGATCAGGCCGGGAAGGTTCCGGCTTCATAGTTGCTTGTCGAATCATCACGTATCGAGCCGGACCGAGTACCGGTCGTGAGAGAATCGGGAGGCCCTCGTGGAGCGATCAGTCTGGAAGCTCCTGCTCGTAGGAGTGGGCGTCGCGGGCGGGGGCACGCTCGCGGACCGGGTGGTGAGAAGCCTCTACGGTCGCTCCGGTCGGGCCCCGGTGGTGGGCCTAACG
>JBAUOX010000070.1:0-6577 GCA_049579985.1 Isosphaeraceae bacterium
AGAGTCTGTTCCAAAAGCCCTATTTCGGGGTCTGTCTCCGTGGACGCTTGTATCGAAATCGATCTCGGTACTTCTCCCCGGTCAGCCGGCGGAGCATCAACTGAATCATGCTGACCTGGATCTGCGCTTCGCTGGAATCCGTCAAATGCTCATAGTCCTTGCTGTGAATTCGGCACCGACCCAACCAGGCAAAGGTCCGCTCTACCACCCACCGCCACGGCAGCAGCTTAAACCGTCTGTCCCCGGCAGGACGGCTGACGATCTCAAGCACATACCACCCGTTCTCCGAGACCCATCGGTTCAGGGCGTGATTGTGATACTTGGTGTCTGCCCAGAACTTCTTCAAGCGAGGGAACGCTTCGCGCTTCAACTGGCCGAGAACCTTCGGCGCCGCCGCCGCATCATCCACGGCTGCGCTGGTGACGGCCACGGCCAGGAGCAACCCTATGGTATCCACGGAGATATGGTGCTTCCGACCCGTGATCCGCTTGGCACCGTCGTAACCATGCTCGCCACCCCCCTCGGTCGTCTTGACGGTCTGGCTATCGATGCTGCCGGCACTGGGCGTGGGCTGCCGACCGGCTCGTCGCCAAACTCGACGGCGGAGGGCGTCATTGATGGCCTTCCAGGTGCCGTCTCGTTTCCACGCCGCGAAGAAGTTGTAGACGGTCCTCCATGGGGGGAAATCGTGGGGCAAGGCTCTCCAGATACAGCCATTGCGGTTGCGGTAGAAGATGGCATTAACCACGGACCGCATGTCGGTTTTGCGTGGCCGCCCACCGGTCCGGGCAGGCGGCAGGAAGGGCTTCAAGATCGCCCATTGCTGGTCTGTCAGATCACTGGGGTATGGCTTCGGGTTCATACCCTTTCTACGTTCGACACCCCCCTTTTGGAACAGACTCTTAGTTCACATGATACAAACGTTCCGTATTTTCCGCAAGTCTTTCTTGACGATCACTGTTCCGTCTTTCCATCCTCGAAACGAAGAGACCTCTTGACAGGCAGTAAACAGATAGTATACTTCTGTCTATTGTGGGAGATTTTGTGCCTGGCGAATCCACCCGAGTTCGCCGACGCCACCACCGAACACGATGTCGCCGGGACTGCGTGAGGCTCTCGCTTTCCAGTTCGCCGGGAGTCGCAAGAGCATCGAAAAGCGTCCTGGTTGCGTCTGGGAGGTTACGGATGAACCGCTACCAGCTTGCCAAGATCGTGCAATGGGCGGGGACGCTGCGCTCGCGGAAAAGAATCCAGAAGATGATCTTCCTTCTCAAGGTGGCTGGTTGCCCTCTGGATGCAGACTACGATCTGCATCATTACGGACCTTATTCGCAGGATGTCGCTCGGCTCACGGACGAGATGGTGCGCGAGAAGCTTCTCTGCGAGACAACGGAGGCTCACCCCTACGGGGAGCAGTATTCCTACGTTCTCTCCGACGAGGCGAGCCGCCAGATCTCCGCGTACGAGTCTAGCTCAAGGGGCGCCGGCCCAGCCAAAGAGATGGCTGCGTTCGAATCGCTTGCCCAAAAACTCGAGCAGACCGACCTGAAGGAACTTGAGGTCGCCTCGACCATCGTTTTCTTTCTTAAGCAAGGGGACGATTGGACAGCCGCCCTGGAGAAGACGCGGAACTTCAAGAACTTGCCTGCCGACACCTACTTCCTGGAAAAATGCAAGGCTCTTGCGAGCGAGATCATCGCGTGATCGAGGCTGATCATGTCCGCGAAGATCATCCGTGATCCCCTTTACAACTACATCGGCATCGACCGGAAGCGAGACGGTTGGCTGCTCGACGTTTTGAACAGCCCAGAGATCCAGCGACTTCGGCGCGTTCACCAACTCGGCGTTAGCTATCTGACCTATCCAGGTGCCGATCACAGCCGTCTGGTTCACTCCCTGGGTGTCCTTCATCTGATGACCCAGATGATGGAACACTTGGAGTCCAATTACGAAGACGCCCAGGTGCGACGAGCGAGAGAACCACTCCTTGCCGCGGCCCTGGTGCATGATGTGGGGCACGGCCCGTTCTCCCACCTCTTTGAGCCCTGTCTGGGCATTAACCACGAAGATTGGTCGGTCAAGATTATCGAGTGCCTAGATACCACGCTGCACAAGGCCCTTCGTGCTTGTGATCAGGCACTCCCCCGTACTGTGGCCGAACTGGTCGATCCCAGGAATCGCCGTCATCCCCTGTGGCAGAAGTATCTCCTGTCGAGCCAACTGGACATGGACCGCCTCGACTACTTGCGGCGAGATAGCCTCTTCACCGGCTCAGACTATGGGCACTTTGACTGGTATCGACTGATCAACAGTCTTGAACTCCACGACGACGGCCAGTCGGGCCGTGACATCGTCTGGCCGGAGAAGGCATGTCTCGCGATCGAGGAGTTCATATTCTCTCGTTACTACATGTACCACAATGTCTACCTTCACAAGACAACGCGAGGCTTCGAGAAACTGCTCGAGACCATGTGGTCCAGGGCCAGAGGGTTCTTTGACCAGGGCGAGGACGCACTCCTCTTGCCCTCCATCCGGGACTTCTGGAGTACGTCGGAACCGACCGTTGCTCAATACCTGGCGATCGAGGAGTTCACCGTCCTCCAGCAAATTCAGGACTGGACCATGCACGACGACAAGGCATTGAATGACCTCGCCAGGCGGTTTCTCTACCGGGAACGCTTGGCGATGGTTGACCCACCCGATTTCGAGGGCAGGCTGACTCCGGACTACGAGGGTTGGGGTGAGGCTCTTCGACAGCTCGTCGCTTCACGGGTCGAATACGATCCACCCGAGGTCTACTGTCTGGTGGATCGAGTGCAAGCGAAGTACTACCAGCCTTACTTCCCCGAGAAAGAGAGTGATGAACAGAGCGTGAAAAACGCGATCTGGGTCTGTGTCGAGGGGGAAGCTCGGCCTATCGAGATCTCCAACCGTCTTACGAGGCTCAAGCCGGTCACCGAGGCGCCGGCCGAGAAGGTTCGATACTATGTCCCGAAGGACTTGCAGAAAGGCGCCCAGGCCCTCCGCTCGCATTGGAAATAAGCCATGTCAGTTCCATTCATCATCGACAACGTTCATCACCGGCTTGTCAACGCCCCACAACAAGGATTTCAACCGCTGGTGGCGGAAAGCGCCTCAGGAAGGCCTTTGCTTGATTCCTGTGTCTGGGGTTATTGTCACGGGCCTGAAGGCTCGGGGTGGACGAGCAAACTCATAGGACATCACTCATGAGTACAATCGCTACGAAGAAGAGAACACCTGTCGAAGGCTCCGTTGAAGACGAGGGGCGATGGGTGATCACCGATGTAAGCTGGGGCGACTATGAGAGGCTGGCCAAGCTGCTGCCACCGTCGTTCCGCCT
The DNA here is from genome assembly GCA_049579985.1 of Isosphaeraceae bacterium. Taxonomy (GTDB): domain Bacteria; phylum Planctomycetota; class Planctomycetia; order Isosphaerales; family Isosphaeraceae; genus Aquisphaera. The sequence goes on from JBAUOX010000070.1 coordinate 3,362, forward strand.
GGCCTTCGACGGGAGGAACCTGGAGATCATGGTCGCCGGAGTGAGGCACGAGATGTTCGGCTGGCTGATGATGAAGTTCGCCGAGGCGGTCATGGACCACCGGGAGATCGACTACTTCCCCGCGGGACGAGCGACCTGGCAGAGACCCGAGATCGAGCGGGGAATCGAGGCCGACGCCTGCTATCTGTTGGACCCAGGCAAATTGGAGGTCGCCAGGGCGGCCCACTCCAAGGGGTCGAACGATGTCGCCGATTACCCGAACCCAGACCTGGCCATCGAGGTGGACATCTCGCGACCGAAGGTCGACCGGCCCGGAATCTACGCGGAGATGGGCGTACCTGAGCTTTGGCGACTCGACGGCGGAACGCCCGTCATCGAGCGTCGTGGGGCCGAGGCCCGCTACCGGCCGGTCGAGGTGAGCGGATGGCTCGGGGTGAACGTCGCTCAGCTCCGGCGCTGGGTGGTCGAGGAGGACAGCTCCAACGCCCGCGAGTGGTCCAGGCGGATGCAAGCCTGGGTCAAGAAAACGTACAAGAGAAAGAAGAGGCAGGGATGACCATGCCCCTCCCCTTTGTTATCGACAACCTTGCCCATCGCCTCGTCGATACGCTCAACGACCTCCTCGGCCAGAGCGCCGGCAAACCGCTCGACGTCGCCACCGCCTACTTCTCGATCAGCGGCTACCGGATCGTCAAGGAGGGGTTGCACACGCTCGGGGCGTTCCGCCTCCTCCTGGGCAGTGATCCGCAATCGGGGGCCGACGTGGGACTCAAGGCCGATCCGAATGCGCTTAAGGCCCGGATCAAGGGAGACCTCGAAGCGGAGCCCTTCACCCAGGAGACGCTGAAGCTCGTCGAGGACTTGATCGGCTATCTCCAGGCGGAGAAGGTCGAGATTCGGCTGTATGACAAGGGCTTCCTGCATGCCAAGGCGTACCTCTTCCATCAGGACAAGATCGGACCGCGGAACCTCGCCGACCGCATGCGGCCCTTTGCGGCGATCGTCGGCTCCAGCAACTTCACGGGTCCGGGACTGGCCACGAACCGCGAGTTGAACTTGGTCCACCGGGTCTTCCTCCCGACCGACGAACCCCGAGATGCCGATGCCGCCCGAGGAGTAAGTTACCTGGGCTATGACCGGGAGCGGGAGTCGATCGTCGATCCTTCCGGCGTCGAAGTCCCGGACAACGCCCGGCGCTTTATCAAGAGCGAGGTGGGTGCCCGAGCCATCGCCGACCTCATGGCCTGGTACGAGGCCAGGTGGGCGGAGTCGATCGACTTCAAGAACGACCTGATCGAACTTCTCGACGCCAGCAAGTTTGGGGGTAAGGAATACACGCCCTATCAGGTCTATATCAAGGCTCTTTACGAATACTTCAAGGACGAGTTCGGTGCGGACGCTCCGGAGTTCGGCCGGAGCGCCGTCGAACTCGCCGAGTTCCAGGAGGACTCGGTGAAGAAAGCCCGCCGAATTCTCCTACGATACGACGGAGTGCTGATTGCCGACTCCGTGGGACTTGGGAAGACCTGGTTCGGCAAGAAACTGCTTGAGGACTTCGCCTACCATCGCCGCCAGAAGGCGCTCGTCGTCTGCTCGGCGTCGTTGCGACCCATGTGGAAGAAGGAACTCGGGTCGGCCACGATTGCGGCGACGATTCTTGGCAGCGAGGAGCTTGGCCGGGCGAACTTCGACGCCAAGTCCTACGCCGACTTTGACGTGATCTTGATCGACGAGAGCCACAACTTCCGCAACGAGAAGGCGAACCGCTACCTCGCTCTCGATACGATCATCCAGCTAAACGGTGGTAGGGGACGTGACGGCGACCGCAAGAAGGTCATCCTGCTGTCTGCAACTCCGATCAACAACGACATTCTCGACCTGGCCAGCCAAATCCGTCTGTTCACGCAGAGCCAGCCTGACTACTTCCGGGAGGCGGGAATCGGCGACCTGAATTCCTACTTCAAGCGAGCCCGCAGGCAGGTCAATCAGCAAGGTGCGGCGGCAGGGATCGTCCTGTTCAACCTTCTCGAAGAGATCATGGTGAGGAACACCCGGCCGTATATCAAGGCCGCCTACCCGAACGCCACGATCAAGGGGAAGCCCGTCGTCTTCCCGGAGCGGAAGCTCCACAGCGTCTCCTATAGCCTTGGCTCGACCTACGGCGGGCTCTACAACGAGATCGTCGCAGCCATCGAGGGCCTGACGCTCGCCCCGTACAAGGTCGAGTCGTACAAGAAGAAAGAAGCGATCAAGGATGATCAAAATCATAGGTGGGAAGAGGGGCGTGAGATCGCCCTTGTCGGCATCTTCAAGACCCGGTTTCTCAAGCGGCTTGAGTCCAGCATCGAGTCGTTCCGCCTGAGCTTGAGGCGGGCGCTCACGTTCGAGGAGACCTACCTGGACTACCTGCTCGACGGCAAGCTCGTCACGTCGAGGGACTTCCAGAAGGTCATCCGGTTCCTGGCCCGAGACGAGGAGGACGACCTTACGGCGGGCAGCCTCGCCGATGAACTGGACGCCGTGGCCGAGGCGAAAGCCTACCTTGATAGTCTGCCGAAGGTCGATCGGAATGAATACGACCTCCGACGGCTCCGGCACGATGTCGAGGCCGATGTGAAGACCTTGAGGGATCTCCATGACCGTACTGCGGAGATCGGCGAGAGGGACGGCAAGCTGGCCCGACTCAGGGAGCTTCTGTCCGGTGACCTGAAAGGAAAGAAAGTCCTGATCTTCAGCACCTTCAAGGACACGTCTCGCTACCTTTACCGGAAGCTCACCACGGAATCAAACGCAGGGTGGCTGAAGTCGGCGGGCGACCCGCACATCCGCAGGATCGACAGCGGCAACCACCCGAGCGAGCGGCCGTACATGCTGGGACTTTTTGCCCCGGTTGCGAACGAAAAACCGATCCCGGACGGCGACAAGGAGATCGACATCCTGATTAGCACCGACGTGTTGTCGGAGGGTCAGAACCTCCAGGACTGCGGCATCATCATCAATTACGACCTCACCTGGAACCCCATCCGCCTGGTCCAGAGAAACGGTCGCATCGACCGCATTGGCAGCCCCCACGCCAAGATCGCCATCCTCAACAGGGCGTGATCCCAAAATGCGGTCACGCGGCACTACGCTTAGATTGTTTCCTCGTTGATGTTTGCGTCACGTCGTCATCTTCTTCATCGAGCTCTTTCAACTCCGCAAGACACTCCGGTGGTG
>JBAUOX010000071.1:0-5170 GCA_049579985.1 Isosphaeraceae bacterium
CCTGTTTTACCTGGGAATCCTCGGACTGATCGTCCTGGTGACGCTCGTGGGCTGGTTTGGCTACCGGGTGTGGTCGTTACGCGACGTCTGGGCCAAGGTCTACGTGCTGAACGATGCCCGGGAACCCGAAGCGCGGCGGATTCAGGCCGCCTTCAGCCTTGGCCACGATCCTCGGGTCGAGCAAAGACAGTTGTGGGACCTGAGCCTGCGCCGGGGACTTCCCGAGCTCGCCCGCGACATTCTGGCCGAGGGAATCGGGGCCGAGCTGGTGGCCGAAGACCCCCAAGGCTACGTGACGGCCGTGGCGCATAGCCCCGACTGGCCGGATTGGCTGCGTCTGGCGCTGGCCCGGCCGATGGCCTACGCGGCGACGCGGGGACATGCGATCTCTCGCGAGCGTCTCAGCGAGCTCTGCCGGCTCGAGGATCCCGTGCTTCGCCTCTGGGCTCTCTACGCCCTGGCGGTCCAGCCCCGGCCCGATCCCCAGACCGCGGTCGAGATCGAACGCGTCGCAAAGTCCTCGGCGCCGGAGCGGGAACTTTCCGAGCTGCTCCGCGACGCGATTCGCGCCGATGCGGCTCACCGTCTCGAGATCCTCGACCGGGCCACGCTCTGGAACCGCGAACACCACCCGGCCACCGTCCGCCTTTGGCAGGGTTGGACGGTCCGCGAAGGAACGCTGGTGCCGTTGGCCCATTGAACTGCGAGCGCACCGGCCGATTGTTCCATTCTTTCTTCAACCCGCCATTCGTCCACCATTCCGGCTCACGGCGTTCGGTCCGGCCAGGACAGCAGGGTGAGGCGAACCCAGTTGAGGGCGATCTTGGCCGCCCGGCGCTGGATGATGTCGCGGGGTTGTTCCGGCCCCATGTCAAGCCGCCGGGTCTCGACGCCCGCCGCGGTCGCCAGGCCGAGGTACACCAGGCCCACGGGCTTCTCGGCCGATCCGCCGCTCGGGCCGGCCACGCCGGTCGCACTGATGGAGATATCGGCGCCCAGGCGGGCACGGGCGCCTCGGGCCATGGCCGCGGCAACCTCCGGGCTGACCGCGCCGTTGGATTCGATCAGTTCCGAAGGCACATCGAGCAGCGTGGCCTTGGCCAGATTGGAGTAGCTGACCACGCCTCCCAGGTAAAACGGGCTCACACCGGCAATGGCGGTGATGAGGTGAGCGATCAGGCCGCCGGTGCAGGATTCGGCCGTCGCCAGTGTCGCCCCGGTTCGCTCGAGCTGCGCGACGACGGCTTCGGGTACGTCGATCGCACCCTCGCCCAGCACCATGCTGCCGAAACGCTGGTGGATGAGTGCGGCGGTTGCCTCGGTCTGGCGCAAGGCTTCTTCCTCGTTGGCTCCTTCGCCGCGGATCCGCAAGCTGATCGTCGCATCGTGAGCCGTGATGCCAACCTCGGGCAGGCGGCCACGGGCCGTCAGGTCGAGCGCCTCGGCCTCGATGTCCGACTCGCCTCGGCCGAACAGGTTGATCTTGCGCTCGATGATGATCCGGTTGATCCAACCTCGCCGACGCAGCCGGGGCAAGACGTGCTCATGGAACATCACCTTCATCTCGGAAGGGATGCCGGGAAGACAGGCGAACGTCGTCGGGCCCAGCTCCATCCAGATTCCCGGGGCCGTACCGACGCGATTCGGTAAAGGCTCGGCGCCCTCGGGGAAAAGGGCCTGTACCTTGTTTCGATCAGCCATCGGCCGGTTCCGCCGGGCGAACATCGTCCGGATGGCTTCGAGCGAGCCGGGATCTTCCCGTAACGAAACCCCGGCAGTCGCGGCCAGCGCCTCGCGGGTCAGGTCGTCCTGGGTTGGCCCCAGCCCACCTGTCATGATCACCAGCTCGGCCCGGCCGGCCGCGATCCGGAATGTCGAGACATGGTCGTCGAGCTGATCGCCAATGGTCGTGTGGAAAGCCACCGGAATGCCATGCGCTTCCAACGCGCGGCTCAGCCACTGGCTGTTGGTATCGAGCCCCTGACCGCTGACGAGCTCGCTGCCGATCGCGACGATTTCGGCTCTCATGAACTGCACCCGCTCCCCGGCCATTCGCTCCAACCCGGCGGGTCGCCGGTCTCCGCCACCTTAACGCCTCCACTCTGACTCTATCAGCTTCCGCTCATTTGTGCCGGATTTCCCGGGAACCCGGTTGCCGTCTGCTAGTAGCAGTTGGTTATGATATCACAAGCGGAGTCTTTGCCGACTTTCCAGCCGAAGTTCCCACGCCAGGAAGAGACCGGATGGGGCGGGGAGTTCGTACATCATGGGTGTGAGCGTTCTGCAACGACCGACACTGGTGCTGAACCGCCATTGGCAGCCCGTTCACGTGGCCACAGTGGCGCGGTCGCTGGTCTTGCTCTGGAACCACGCCGCCCACGTGGTCGATCCCGACAACTTCCAGCTCTACTCGTGGGCCGACTGGGCAAAGCTGACGCCACAGGATGGAGAGCTGTTCATCCGCACGGTCAGGTTTCGCCTGCGAGTCCCCGAGGTCCTGACCCTGACCCGGCACGATCGGCCGCGTTACAATGCGGTCACGTTCAGCCGTCGCAACCTCTTCAAGCGCGACCATTCCACCTGCCAGTATTGCGGCGGCCGGCCGGGCACGGCGGAATTGACCATCGATCACGTCGTCCCACGCGCCCAGGGGGGTCAGACCACCTGGGAGAACTGCGCCCTTGCTTGTGTCGCCTGCAATGCCCGGAAAGCCAACCGTACGCCGGAACAGGCCAGCATGAAGCTGCGCAGAACTCCGCTCCGTCCAGCCTGGAAGCCTTTGTACGACGCCTCATCCATCCGCATCGCCTCGTGGTCACGGTTCCTCAGCGATGCCTACTGGAACGTGCCGCTGGAAGATTCGGATTGAGCCGCCATCGCGGGCAAAGACGCCTTGAAAATCTCGCCACGGAGAGTCGCGCCGGGGCCGCGTCAGACCGAGCCTCTGCCGCGTGCGTCGCTGCGGCTTCCCAGCAGCTCCTCGCGAGCGATCAAGATCTCCGGGGGAGCTTCGATGCCAAGCCGGACAACACCACCCTGAATCTTGACGACGGTCACGACGATCGTATCGCCTATGAATATGCGTTCGGCATCCTTGCGTGAAAGGACAAGCATCGTGCGCCTCCTCTGGGCGGAGTCGGAAAAGTGAGGACAAGTTGACGACCAACCGCTAGCGGGTTTGCCGTGAGAGAGCATGGTGAGACCTGGATTCCACCGCGGATCCAGGCCGTGCCGTGTCGGAGAGCCGTGAACTGGCGGGCATGGCCGGGCTGATGCGTTCGATCGTCACGTGCATTGCCGGATCGCTGATTCTTGGCCGGGCCGCGGACTTGGCCGACGCTCGGGCCTTGGTTCGGGATGACGCGGTTCGAATGGTGGCATGAACGTTGGGGTTGCTCAGGTCGCTCACGAGCAAGGCGCCCCGGGGAGCTCCCAGTCCCGTGGCCAGGTTATAGCCGGGTGTTGCGCGGCGGCTGTTCGAGCCGGCGGATATAACGCGAATGTCCGCCGAAGAGACCGAGTAGAGCAGGGGGAGGGTCTGGGTGGCGCCGTCCAGGGTTCCCAGGCCGGCAAGGGCTCGGCCCTGGTCGGCGACGGCGATCAGGCCGCCGAACAACTGGGCGGAGAGGCTGGTGCCGCCGTAGGTCCCCCAGGAGACCTGGCCGGTCGATGGGTCGAGCACCACGACAGGAACTCCCGTGTTGGGGTCGGCAACCATCGCGACATCGGGGGTCGACCGGCGGCCCTTGCGCTGAACTGTCCTCTGGTAGCCGGGCTCGCGCTCGAGCACGCTGAATCCACCCCCGCTGCCCGACCATGCTGTTTCAAGCAGGGTGTTGCCCGCGGCGTCGACCCAGAGTGTGGTGCCGCCGACGCCCACGACGTTCGGCGACGATGCCGGCCAGTCCGCGCCATACTTTGATCCATTATCTCCGCTGGCCGTCACGAAGGTCACCCCGTTGTGCCCGGGCGGGGTCGTGAAGAACGGGTCATAAGTGGTCTGGCCCCGGAACTCGCTGCCTCCCCAGCTCATCGACACGACCGAGACGCCGGGCAGCTTGCGGGCGAGGTTCACCGCGTTCATCAGGTCGCTCGTATTGGCTGAGGCGGCCTCGACGACGATGATCGAGGCTCTCGGCGCCATCACGTGGCTCCATTCGACATCGAGCGCCTCTTCCTCGGCCCAGCCAATGTTCGTCTGTGCTCCGGCCAGGTTCACCTGGACCAATGCCGGATTGGACAGTCCGTACGCGGCATCGAAGGCGTAGAGCTCGTCGGTGACAAACGGATTGTGGAAAGCGCCCACGATCGCGATCGTCTGTCCGGCTCCGGTGCCCGGGATCGTCTGCCCGTTGGCACTGAACTCAATGGTATTCATCCCATAGGCCTGTCTCACCTGGGCAGGAGTCAGCATCGAAAGCAAACCGCGGTCCTCGAGTTGCTCGCACCGCGCGCGGAAGTTCTTACGAGGTCGTCGGTTCATAGTACGGTTCCAGGATGCTTCTCTTCGACGAACGTCAACGCCGCCGTGTCGATACTCACAGTATGAACGCAAATAGCCGTCTGAGAGCACAAAAATTATAGAATTTCGGCGCGGCATTTACAGAATTTACAGATGACCTTGATCGCGAAGGACAGCGAGAGGTTCGGTCGTGCGGACAAAACAGCCCTTTCCGACCTGGCGTCGCTCCACCCGCATGGGAAACCAGGATCTCGCTCTTGATCGCGCGTTGCGAAACGGATAAGCTCCCAGGCGATTGTCCAGTCACTCGCATCTCTATGGACGAAGTCCCGCGCTCTTCTTGACCCCCATTTCGCCGGGAGTTGGGCGGGAGAACAGCTTCGTACCGGTGTTGGTCCCGGTGCGTCGGCAAGGCCGTGCGGCAGGTAGGTCCAGTGTTCGAGCGACGCTCAATCGCGGTTCGGCCAGGGAAGGCTGTCCGCAGTGAAACTCCGGGTCGTACGTTGGGAGGAACCGTGCGAGAGCACGACCAACCCAGACTCCACACGCGGTTATGCTTGTGGTCAGGCCTCATTTTCGCGCTCGCGATCCCTACCGCGTCTCGGGCACAGGACCCGGCGGCGCCGGACGCGCAAGCGGCCAACGATCCGATCGAGCTGGCCGCGCGGCACGTTCAGGTCTGGGAGACGGCCGCAGAGCGGTGGGCCA
>JBAUOX010000072.1:0-6535 GCA_049579985.1 Isosphaeraceae bacterium
CATGGGTGTCGAGCAGGAGCGTCATGACGGCTCGATGCCGAAGGCGGCGGCGATGTCGTCGGGCAGGGTATCGAAATCGTGGGCGATGCGGACGCGGCCTTTCCACTGTCCGCCCAGGCGGGGCGACACATCGGCGTGAACGGGCACCAGTCGCACCATCGGCTGCCCGGCCTTGGCGATGATGACCTCTTCGCCCTTCATGGCATGCTCGACGAGTTTTGAGAGTTGCGACTTGGCTTCGTGGATGTTGGCGATTTCCATACAGCCCTCCTGATTTAGCTAAGCTTAGTTCAATACGGCGATTTCGACAAGGCCAATCCGAATGCACGCGTGCACGCATCGGTAACGGGAAATAATGTCCTGTTGCCCTGTTCCCAAACCGGCAATTTGCATGGACTTGAAACGGAGACCCAGCGAATTATTGATTCGAGCTGTGTCCCCGTTTCTACTCGCGACTACCCGATTCCATGGTCCCCGAAGCGCTCGTCAACTGGCTTTGACCCTTCGGCCTACTCACGCGTAATCTAGTGAAGGAGGAGAATCCGCCATGGACATCGACGCGCGAGTTGAGCTCGAAGCTTTTCACCGCTTCCTCGAGCAACAGCTTTCCGATGGGGGGTGCTCCCTTTCCCCCGAAGAGTGCCTTGACCTCTGGCGCGCCCAGCATCCGCTCGATGGGCAAACCTGGGAAGACATCAACGCCGTGAAAGAAGCCCTGGACGACATGGAGGCGGGAGATTTGGGAGAGCCTTTCCACCAGTTCAGCGAAGAATTCCGTAAGAAGAACCGGCTCCCCGCATGACTTACTCCGTCTCGATTTTGTTGCGGGCCCGCCACGAAATCCGGTGTCAGTCCGTCATTCTCGGGGGAAATCCGGTGTCGGTCCATCATTCTTGCCCAAAAAGATGAACCGACACCGGATTACACGCATGGACAGGATGCGCGAAGAAATGCGAGCGCGCGTTGGAAATGTGAATCTGGCCGTCCCGCTGATCCGCGAAACCCGGGATGAGGAATGAAATGTCGAACGTGAATCAAGGAGGGGCCTGATCCACGTAGCTGGCAGGTGATCAGTCGGCCTGGATCGCCGAAACCTTCTCCGAACGAGGAGCATTGAGGCCGGCAATCTCGAGTGTCCGGACCGCTCCCGACTTGATATCGATCACGCGAATCTTGTGATTGTTCGTGTCGGCCACATACAGGCTGTCTCCAGCCACGCTCAGACCGCCGGGTTGATAAAAGCGGGGCGATTCGTCGCCGCTGCCGGGCTTGCCGGCGCCGGCGAACGTCTTGACTGTGAGGGTATTGGGGTCGCAGACCTTGATCTTGTTGTTGTAGGTATCGGCGATGAAGAGCTTGCCACCGCCGTAGGCCAGGCCGAGGCAGTGCTGGAGGCGGACGTCTGCGCCGGAGCCGTCGATGTCGCCGAACTTGAAGAGGCCTTGACCCACGATCCTGCCGACCTCCGGATGATCGGTATTGATCCCTGAGATCACGCGGACCCCCGAGACTTCGGAGTCGGCCACAAAGAGGTTCTTGCCGTCCGTTGCCAGTCCGCTGGGTTGCGCGAACTTGGCAGTGTCGAGATCGCCATCCTCGATGTTCTCATAACCCGACCCCGCCCAGACGCCGATCTTGCCGGTCTTGCGGTTGAGCTTCCAGATCTGGTGCGGACCGGCCATGGCGATGTAGAACGCGGGTGAGCCGGGAACAACCTGAATGATGTCCCACGGGCTGCTCAGTGCGCTCGTCCTGGCCGCCCCGACGTACCGGTCCAGCGGGCTTCGGGCCGCCTGGGAGCCGGTCCCGGAAACAGTGCTCACCTTTTTGGACTTCAGATCGATGGCCCGGATCGCGTGGTTCTCTGTATCGGCGACGTAGAGGGTCTCAGCAGCGAGGCAAATTCCCTGCGGCCGGTTGAAGCGGGCTTTAGCATAGCCGCCGTCGACGAGCCCCTCGCCACCCGAGCCGATCTCGACCGGCGATTTGCCGTTCAGGTCGGTCACGACGATCCGGTTGTGTCCGGTGTCGGAGATGAACAGTCTGTTCCCTGCCCGATCGGCCAGGACCTTTCCCGGATAATAGAGGAGCGCGCCGTGGTCTGCACGGTCGTTCTCGGTGGGAAACTCGAGAGGCTTGAGATTGAGCCGGTCCTTGAACTTCGTGGCAACCTGACCGATCATGCGATCGAGGTCCTCGAACGGGATTTCACCGCCCCGCGCGCCAGCGAACTTGCCGTCGGGAGTGATCAGAACCAGGGTCGGCCAGCTCGACACCTGAAATCGCTCCCAGATCACCATATTGGCATCATTGACCACCGGGTGCTTGATCCGGTACTCGGCGACCTTGCGGCGGATGTTCTCGCTATTTCTCTCGGCGTCAAACTTCCCCGAGTGGACGCCGATGATGACCAGCTCGTTCATGTACTTCGCCTCGAGCCGCGCCAGGGTGGGCAGGACGTGGTGACAATTGATGCAGCAATACGTCCAGAAATCGAGCAAGACAATCTTTCCCTTGAGCTGCGCCAGGTCGATCGGACCAGAGTTGATCCAGCCCACACCGCCCTCGAGACTCGGCTCGGCGTCCTGGCCAAAAGAGGCCAACTGAACCTGGATCGGTACCGAGGGGCCTTGAGTTGGAAAACTGCGAAGTTTGGAGAAGTAGCCGGGGAAGAGAGCGGCGAAAGTGAGGCCAAGAATTGCAAAAAGACTTGATGCCACCAGCAGGTGGCGGCGGAACGAAGGATGGAGAATCATGCCAGAAGACCTCAAGGTGACTGGTGATCTTGAATGCAACGTAAGCTCCGATCCAGCGTGAGTATTGTAGACGGGATGGCCAAAAAGGGCAGGGGGTCGAGTGACCAGGAGGCTGCCATGGCGGCTGCTGATTCGATGTTCGCCAGGGCCGTTTCCTTGTGGGAACAGGATTGGCGGTGTTTCTTGAGACCTCCCTAGCTGAAGCTGAGGGCGCCAGACGTGCGCCGACTGGCCCGAAGCTCCTCGACTTACGGCTCTGCTTCCCGGCGGGCCATGGCCTCGGGGTCGCCCGCGGGGTCGTCGGGAGAGGCGTCGAGGACCAGCCTCCAGAGCCGACGGGCCACTCGCCACTCCCCACTTCCTCCACATTCACTGGCCACTGACCACTATTCCCCCGCCACTCGCCACTATTCCGAGAGAATCTTCCAGTCGCGCTGGAGCTTCCGCTCCCGCAGCGCCGGGTCGGTGTAGCCGGTGTGCCGGACCGTCACCTCGGTCCACCGCACCGGGATGTTCACCCGCCGCAAGGCCGGCAAGATCTGCGGACAGGTAGGGCGGGGCACGCCCGAACCTCCTCGTAAGAGGAAACGCTCAGGGAGCCAGTGTAAGACCCGGCACGTCTGGGCGTTGGCGTCGAACTGAGAATCCCACGTGCTTCAGCCGTGGGAGTGTCAAGGGCTGGATCAGCAGGTCCGCGGCTCATAGCGTTGGCGGGTCGTGCCATTCACGGTTAAGATGACGAGGTTGAAAAGTCCTATTCCCGAGGGGATGTCCATGGTGAAGGCCGTCGTGAGTCGTGGCGAAATCCGTCCGCTCGAGCCGTTGCCGGCCGATTGGCAAGAAGGCCAGCCTCTGCGAATCGAAAAGGCGGACGGCGACGAGACGCCGGTGGAGGAAATCGACCGCGATTTTGCTGTCCTGGCGAGTCTGTGCGCGGCGAGCGAACCGGCGAACGAGGATCAGTTGGAGCGGGCGCTGCACCAAGCGCGCCGCCAGGCCAAGGAGCAGGTTCGTCGGCAAATGGGGCTTGCCTGATGCCGGACTACCTGCTCGACTGCAACCATCTATCCGCTTCGTTGCGCAGGGTTTCGCCGGTGCGCGAGCGGATCCACCAAGGCCGAAGGGCCGGGCATCGTTTCATTTCTTGCTACCCGGTTCTCTGCGAGCTGGAAGTTGGAATTCAACAGACCCCGAATCCAGACGACAATCGTCGCCGGCTGGCCCAACTCTTGCGCCACGTGCGGCTATGGCCCCTGGATGCCGAGACCACCCGACTCTACGGCGCAGTCTACCTCGAGTTGCGCCGACAGGGCCGCGTTTTGTCGCAGGTAGACATCATGCTGGCAGCCCTTGCGAGACAGCATAAGCTCATCGTCCTGACTACCGTCGGGATTTTGAAGTTCTTTCCGATTTGGCCGTCGAGAATTGGGCGGTCTAGCGTCGCCTCGGGTTTGATCGCACCAGGATCGGGGCGTGATCCCGGCACATTTGCGAATGCTGGCGCGTCAACGCGGGTTTATTGGTGTCCAGTTCTTTTTTCAACGAAAAACAGTTTATTGGTGTCAGTTTTTTTCAACGAAAAAAGAACTGACACCAATTTCCCCTCCCTCAATTTCCCCTCGAGACTCGGCTCGGCATCCTGGCCAAAAGAGGCCAACTGAACCTGGACCGGTGCCGAACGGTCTTGAATTGAAAGGCTGCGAGGTTTGGAGAAGATACGGGGGAAGAGAGCGGTGAATGTCAGACCGAAAAATGCGAACAGACCCGATGCGACCAGCAGGCGGCGGCGGGACGAAAGATGGCGAGTCATGCCAGAAAACCTCATGGCGGCCGGTGATCTCGAATGCGACGCAAACTCCTATCCAGAGTAAGCATTGTAGACAGGACGGCGAAAAAGGGCAGGGGGTCGAGTGCCGGCGCGGTTGCCTTGGCGGCTGCTGATTCGAGGCTCGATTGCCCCGCTGGCAAGAACTCCTGGCGGTTGTTAAGATATGAAGTGGTTGCTTCAGGACGAATAACCGCGTCCACGGTCGGGCGCGAGGCGATCCGAGAAATGTCCCGGCGCCTTTCTTCCGTGATTTCCGAACCCGATCAGCAGGACAACCACCGTGGCCATGGACAAGTCGTTGATCTGTTGTGACGAGTCCTCGAAGAGGACCGACCCCTACGGCGAGCTGAAGATCTTCGCCGGCAGTGCGAGCTCCTCGCTGGGACAGGCGATCTGTAGCCACCTGGGAGTCGATCTCGCGCAGTCGGAGACTCATGTTTTCAGCGAAGGGAACGTCTTTGTCCGCGTGCTCGAAAACGTGCGCGGCCGCGATGTCTTCGTGGTGCAGGGAACCGATTACCCGGTCAACGACAACTTCGTCGAGCTGCTCTTCTGGATCGACGCGTTCAAACGCGCCAGCGCAACCCAGGTCACGGCCGTGATCCCTTTTTTCTCCTATGCCAAGGGAGACAAGAAAGACGAGCCCCGAGTGTCGATCCGGGCCCGCGTTTGTGCCGATTGCATCGAAGCCGCCGGCGCCGACCGGGTCCTGACCATGGATCTGCATAGCCCGCAGATCCAGGGGTTCTTCAAGATCCCGGTCGATCATCTTTATGCCATGCCGGTGCTCGTGGAATACTTTCGCGAGAAAGAGATTCCCGACCTGGTTGTCGCCTCGCCCGATGTGGGTTTTGGTAAGCAAGCCTACAAGTTCGCCGAGATGATCCAATGCCAGGTCGTCTTTGGCAACAAGGTTCGCCGCGGCCATGACGAGAAGGCCGAGATGCTCGACATCGTCGGCGACGTTCGGGGCAAGAACGTCCTGATCGTCGATGACTTCACGGTCTCGGGCGGAACCTTGATCGAGATGGCCATCGCCTGCAAGGAGCGTGGCTGCAAGGATGTCTACTCCTGCGTCTCGCACGGCGTCTTCTCCCGCGGATCCGCCGCCAAGATCGCACGCAGCCCGATCAAGGAGCTGGTCTTCACGGATACCATCGAATACCGCTTCGAAGCTCTCCCGCCCTGCTGCAAGCTCATCAGCGTCGCCAGTCTCTTCGCCGACGCCATCATGTCAATTCATCGCCGCGAGAGCGTCAGCCGGCTGTTCAATTACTAACCATCGCGGTGGCGTGCGGCATGGACGGTCGCGTAGCGCAGGCCTTGATCCGCGATCGCGACCGCCCTGACGCCCGGAATCAACTCCGTGACGAGACGGGTCGAAACATGGCCCGGGGGCATCTCGATGAAGAGTTCCACGCCGAGCTCGCGCGTGACTTCGAGGGCGTCGTACCAGCGGACCGGATGCGCGACGCCGGTCGCGAGGTCCTGGCGGATGGCTTCGGCGTCAGAGAGGGGGCGGCCGCCGCGATTGCTCACATAGGGCATCGACGGCGGCCGAAGCGGGAGCCTGGCCATCTCCTGCTCCAGGCGATCCGCGACCGGCTGAAGCAGCGGGCAATGCGACGGGACGCTGACCGCCAGACGTTCGGCATGGTGCGCGCCCTGCCGGAGAGCCAGGGCGGTCACCGCATCCAGCGCGGCATCACTCCCGGCGACGACGAGCTGCCGGGGCGCATTGATGTTGGAAATGGAGACCGGAGATTCCGCGGTCCCAACCTGATCCACGATGACTTCCAGGTGGGCCTCGTCGAGACCCTCGATGGCGGCGAGGCCATAGCCGCCCGGAAAGGCCGCCTGCATCATCTCGCCGCGCAGACGGACGAGCGGCAAGGCGTCGGCGAAGGACAGCGTGCCGCTGGCGGCCGCGGCGCCGAAGGCGCCGATCGAC
>JBAUOX010000073.1:0-3115 GCA_049579985.1 Isosphaeraceae bacterium
CAGTAAGCCGGATGGCGCCTCCCCGAGGCGTCATGTGCAACGATCGTTGTGGGGCCCGTCGCACCGCTGCCGGTTGAAATAGGGCCAGGGGCGGAGGAAGTGGGGGATGACGGAGGATCGATGCGTACGGAGAGCACGTCGCCCCGCGAGTTGATCACCACGCCGGTGGCCAATCGGCGCGAGCCGGGTGGACCTTCCAGAGCCGTGTACTCAAGCGCGACAACCGAATCCCGGGCGCGAATCATCCCGGCCGACATTTGCCGCTCCAACTGCTCTAGAACTGCGAATAAGGCCGATTCGTCGCTGCCTTGCCGATCATCGTGCCCACGCGTCGCAGAATGACGCGACGATCCTGCGCGGGAACCGAATCTGGTCGCCCGATTGCTTGTGCCCTCGCTGGGAAGCGCCAATGTGCCGGTCCTGGCCTCTTCCGCCCCCCAGGTCGAGTGGTTCGCCTGGTCAAGCCCCGCGGAAGACGACTCCTCGAGCCGCCCGACTGCGGTTGCTTGCCGGCTCTCTAGCCGCGTTTTGCCGGACGAGCCGACCCAGAAACTCGTCCCTGTCACCCCGACGAAGACCATGCCGCTGGCTAAACCCAGGGCAAGGCGCTTCCGAAGAGAGGACGCAAGAAGTGACATCGTTGATTCTCACCCTGCCAGGCCGCGCCTGGGATAATTGGATCGGGTGCTTCGGGAAGGCCGTCCCAGGATGACAGAAACGATCCTCTGCCTTTCCCCAAGATGGTATCGACAGCCGCGCTCAAGGACCACGCCGCGGGAACTGGGTTATGGGGCCTGTGACTAATAGGTCGGCTTGTCTGTACGGGTTTCGGGCGGCATGGGAGTGCCGTGTTCGAGGTCGAAATCATAACGAGGCGCCGAGGTCGCCGTGGTGGTGACCGTGGAAGCCGTCTTTGCCGTGGCAATTTGCCCCATTGAAGCCGCGGCGGCAGGTACTGCCGAAGTTGCCAGGGACAGCGACTTCGAGGCACGCGATACCGTGCTCGACGAAGTCGCGGTCACCACGTCCTCCGACGCTTCCGGCAATTCGGGTAGGGGCGACTGCATGCTGGGAACGGGAGCCGTGTCGGCTGCGATTCGAGCCTCGGCCTGAGTCTGCCGGCGCTGCATGACTGCAACAACCAGGAACATGACCATCCCGGCCACCGCCAGGCCGAAGCCGAAGCCAACCCGGGGAGTTACAAACCGGAATGTTCCGCCGAGGCGAGATCTTCTGCTCGAAAAGACGGGCCAAGCTCGATTGGCCAGAAAGTCGCCAAGCGAGTCTCGAGTCCAGGCAAGCTGGAGCGGCAAATTACTGCGGAGATGGCCGCAGCCGCAGAAAAAACGGTCCGCGGTAATACGGATTCCTTCTGGACAGATTGCACGCAGAGTCCATAGCCACTTGGATCGGGATTGCTCCTGATGGCGCTGGATCCGCTCCTCTAGCCTGGGCCAGAGTGATGGTGTACGCAGCCCGACCGTCATGTCCGCCGCGGCGATACTCAGAACTGAAATGGCTTTCTCCAGGGCGGCTTGATGCTGGCCGCAACTGGAGCACTCAGCCAAATGTTGCTCGATAAGGCGCCGATCCTCAGCATTCAGGTCGTTGCCTTCACATGCTAGACCATCGCCGTCGTCCACCAGAAGCGGAAGCCATGCACGCACCCATTCACAGGAAGACCGACCCATCATCATGCCATTACCATTGCCATTGTCAGCCATCCTTGGCCTCCCGTTGCGCTCCTTCCTGACGGCGTTGCCACAGTTCCCGGAACTTGTCGCGGGCCTTGGACAGGCGCCAACGAACGGTCGCCTCGCGTCTTCCGACAATCGCCGCAACCTCAGACGAAGAAAACCCTTCCAGATCTCGGAGCACCAGAACCGTGCGATACGAGACCGGCAGTTGTGCCAGGATGTACTGTACCTCCTGGGCCAGCTCGGCCTGGATTCTCGGGTCCGGATCGGGAAGCTCGAACGGAAGTTGGCCATCACCATGGGGCCGATCAATCGATGCGGGTGGGGAGGGCTCACTCCGGCTGCGGCGCAGCCAGTCCAGGCCAAGGTTCACCCCCACTCGAAAAAGCCACGGTCCAAACCGCCTTGCGGTGTCAAAGCGTTCCAGCCGGCTATACACGCGCCAAAAAGTTTCCTGGGCCAGATCTCGAGCAAGCTCGGGGTCGCGGACCAGCCGGGCTAGCACCCGGATCAGCTTGCGTTCGTAACGCCGAACCAGTACGGCGAAGGCGGTGTGATCTCCGTGTCGAGCCCGCTCTACGAGCCAAGCATCATTCAGGCTCGATTCGTCGTCAAGGCCGATGCTCGCCGAAGCGGCTACGAGCCCTGCCGAAGGATTTGCGGTCGACACAGCTCCAGCCTCTCCCTTCGCATGACAGCGGCGGCTCAAAACCTCCGTATTCTCGATGTTAGCCTGTTTCTCGCCCCGGGCATGGTTATCGGGAGCGGGCGTCGGCTCGGTGTGGACCGGCTTCCGCATTCGCATGACCTCCCCACGTGAATTATGATACGAATGAGCTTCGGTCGGCGTTGGAGTTTTTTCCGGGCTCCACGCCGATCTCTTCCCCACGGCATCGTACTACCAGGTGCCGGAGAGTCTCTGGACGGATCGACCGAACTTCGGTCGCGAGTTGAGGTAAAGTCGCCTTATCAGGAATGCGGGCCGGGATCTCAGGAAGCTTGAACCAACCGAACACAGCAAATAGCCCCGCGAGTTCTTTTATCATCGGTGAAACAGCGCTGTTTTGTCAACCGGCGTTGCCCGGCGTGAACCGTTCCATGGCTCCAATTCCGGGATCCATGAATCAGGAGTCGGGCGTGGAAGGGCGGCCATGACCGTATGGATGCCACGAGTGGAGCCTTGTCCACCCGAGGCGCGTGAAGCGGCGCTTCACGTTCTCTACCAGCGAATTCCCGATTCGTTGCGTTCGCGCCTGGTCGTCGAGGTCCTCCAGGAAGCCTCGTGCGGCCCGGTCGATCTCTCGGGTCTGTGGGTGGCCTGGGATCGCTGCCTGGGTCTGGGAACCGCCCGGTTCCGGATCATCGGGACAATCTTGACCCAGGCCTTGGCTGGCCGGGCGGCAGCGATCTGGGCCCCC
>JBAUOX010000074.1:0-3079 GCA_049579985.1 Isosphaeraceae bacterium
GTTGCCATCGCTGTCGTTAGCGGTTCGGCACGCTCATCCAGCTCGATCGGACTGAGCCAGCCGTCGCGGCGCAACGGCACGTCGCCAGAGTGTTGCCCGGCGTTTTCAACGGCTCCTGGCCCCGTCAGCGACGCGGGGGATTCTTCGGCAAGCACCGGCACACCCGCCTCTACCAGAGCCGCCGCTGAAGAGTTCACCAGTGCCTCTGTCATGGGACTGGCATCAGACGCGGTGGTATCGGGCCTGGGTGCTATGTCCTGCAAGAGGGCCATGATCCGCTCGTGGGCGGAGGTCAGCTCGCTGGTCTCCGGTCGGTCGGCGAGCCGGGCGCGGATCGGGTTGAGGTCGACGTAGACGCTGCACGCCAAGAGCGCCGCCTCGTCGAGCAATCGTTGCGACTTGAACCGGCCCTCGAAGAACCGCCCGGTGCAGTTGTCCTCGCGGTTGGCCCGGCGGGCGATTGGCTCGGCAAGGGCACGCATGAACCACGAGAGGCTGGAGAGCCGCCCGCGGATCGTCGCCATCAGCGCCGGATCCGTGGTGAGCATCCCGACCGCCTGCTCCAACGGGTCTGTCGGTTCCCGGCCCGGTGGCATGGCTGGAGTGCCCGGCGATATCGATCGAGCCTGTTCGGCCGTTGGCCCAGGAAAGCCGGCCAGGGCCAGGGCGGAAGTAGGATCCGGCTTGGTCCCCACGCGGCCCGGGAAGAGGGTCAGCCACCGCCGAGCGACCTCCTGATCGGACCAGAGGGCGACTACATCGGGACGGTTGCGGAGAACCACGTGGAGGTGGTTCGACATCACCGCGAAAGCTGCGATCTCCACCCCGAAAAACCCCGCGAGGGACTCCAGACGGTCCCGAATCCAGGACCTGCGATGGTCATAGGACTTGTCCGAGAGGGGATCGACCCCGCAGAGGAAAGCCCTGCGCACGACCCGCTGCACACAGTGATAGACCTCGACCTCATCCGCGACCACGACCTCCGCGCGATTCCGCCGTGCCATGCTCAGATGCTCCACATCGGCTCGCGATACCTTGGCCCGGTCGGACGTCGACCCGGCCAGCCTCATGATGATCAAACGTACCAAGTGCGGATTCGTCTGTCCAGTAGCCAGAGGAAATTATGGGTGGCCCCAATGTGCCCTTTATCCTGCTCATAACTGGTGCCATTTCCCTGCTCGGTCCCAACATTGCGCCACGAAGCGCGGGAAAGGAGAATCATCTCAAAAATGTGAAACCCTTCGTTGAAACCCTGCGGGTAACCAATCCCGTCCGACAGAGCCGGGCCAGCAGCCGGGAAGCGAGTCTTGCGTGGGGGCGGGCGACCGTCACTGCGAAGCACCCGGACCGCGAGCTTCTGGGCGTGGGCGGCGATTACCTCGACCACGTGGAAAGGGCGTTGCAGCGATGAAGGCGAACCGGCCAATCGGCACAGCCAGGGAAGCGTCATCTGCAAGAGTCTCGGCGGCCCGGCGCCGAGGATAAGACTCGTGTGACTTTCTTTTAGCCGCCTTTCCTTCGAAGATCAACCCGTCTGATCTGCTCCACACCCCATTCCCACTGGGCTTTGCTCCGCCTCTTAAACTCGGCGGGATCACTGGGGATGTTATCCTCTAAATGCATTTTCGGCCCGTCTCCGACGCGCAGTGGGGAAAAACCGTTTCTTTTCTCCATTTCCTGGATTCCTTCCAGATCGATCCAGATCACCTTATCGCCGAAACGGTTTTTGATCTCTAGTCTTCTCTCGTCGTTGGTAAAGCCGAATGTATTTTCATAAATGTACGATTCTATTTTCTCGGCGGGATTTGACGCTCGCAACTCCTTCATTCGAATGGCCATCACCTCGTCGCCCAGCGAAAGCGCTAATTCGATGGGCGAAATGTTCAGCGCTCCTGTGATAAAAAGTTCTTTGGGATGACCGCCCGTGGGGTCTTCTAGCCACATGGGCGCCGTAAGGTACATATCTGCCAATGCGGCCCGGGCCACATCCCAGACTCGGTAGCCACTGCGGACCTCTACGTCGGTATGGATCGGGGCCTTCGGGAACATCTTTGCGATCGGCGACTTTTCGTATTTCACCCGTGCGATTTCGTCTGCCGTTAGCCGATCGGTGAAAACCACCTCTTGATAGAGGGGCTGAGAATTCTCGGGTCGAGGCTTATCTTGCAACTCACGCGGGTAGAGGATCTTTGTCGCCACAAAAATGGCGCGCATCTTGTTTGCTGAAAAGGGGATATTCATTCCGGGGGGACTGAGATCGAAAGGGACATCAAGGAGGGTGTCTTTGTTGTCTCGATAAAGGGCGGGATAGATGGCTACCGGAGTCATCCTAAATGGGTTTGGGTTAGTTCTTAGTAGGGAAGAAAGAAAGGGGAGCTCGCTTGCCTTGTTGACCCCTTTCTTCAATTGCATTCCCGCGATCCGGGAAGTCATTTGCCCGTAAAGCAGGCTCGAAGCGGTGTTTCCGTCTTTATCCACGACTCTAGAAAAGAAATCCTTATTGACTTTGACTCTTTGCATGATTCGGAAGTACTCGTCCGACAAAGCGGCCTCATACCATTTTGCCGGATCGGGTTGACCGGGCTGGAGTTGGGTGAGTGAGTTTAAGTACGCGCCCGGGATCTTGGAGAATCCGCAGGTGTAGATGGTCACATCGGGAACCCATCCCCTCTGATAAAGTGTGGCCAGCATCGCGAGGCCCGCTGAGAAGCGAAGCTCGCCTCCTGAAAGAATGAGCACCTTGCGAAAGGGTTTCGATTCGGCCCCTTTAGGAATAACGACGTCCAAAGCTAAAAGTAGGAGCGAAGCAATTTTTCGTAGTGTCACCGACAAGACCTCCTGGTCTTATAAGCAGTAGTTTTCCTAAAAAACTCCACTATAAATGAACAAAAGCACACTATATCTAAACCTCTGAATCTTCTTGATGCGGGGCATCTCCCGAGCGGAAGCTACGGGGGGGATAGAACCCCTTTGGCACCGCAACAGGAGATGTCCCATGACTCACGCTAAGCGGCTCTGGTCGATCTGGCAAGCCCTGCTGTCGGCCTTCGCCTGGGCCTTCACCCGCCCCAGCTTTCGC
>JBAUOX010000075.1:0-6380 GCA_049579985.1 Isosphaeraceae bacterium
ATTCCACACTGAGCACTTTGCGGAGGCGTGGGAGGACTGTTGGCGCAGTCTCTACGCCGGCCAAGCTGATGAGGTCCTCGAGAGTCAGGCTCTCCTGCGCAGCGGCCAGTGTGGTCAGCAGCGGCAAGTCGGGCGTGTCCCAGTCGGCCTGATGCCTCTCCTTCCACTCCTTCCAGAACCGGGCGTAATACTGCCAGAGTCCCTGGGGCAACTCGTCAAGCTTCAGGGGCGACCGCCGGCCGGCTTCGATCTCATCCAGCACGTACTTGAGGTAGATCCAGACCCCCTGGCTCCTGTCGAACAAGGTCGCGACGAAGCTCTCCTTGGAAACCGGAGGGTCGCTCTCCACGCGCGCCTTCCGGATTCCCGGCCAGTCGGCAGCCGCCTCCAGGAAGAGCCGGATATCCTTCCGGTTCTCCTCGCTCTGGGCATCGATCCGCTCGATCTGGCGAGGTGCGTCCGTCGCCAAGGAGACTTCGACCGGGCGCTGGGAGACGACCAGGTAAACGCCCTTGGGCAGCACTTCGGGCAATCCCAGCGCGTTCTGCCCGGCCGGGGAAGGACCGGCCTCGTCGAGGGCATCAACGACCAGGACAATTTTCTCGTTGGGGCTATCCTGGTCGCGGCGGTCGGCGGCCTGCTTGAGCAAATCTTGGAGGAAGTTCGGGCGGAGCGGGGCCACGATAGCATCGAGAGGCAACCCCCACGCCCGGATGAGCTGGCTCGCCATGTTGCGGATTCCGGGTTCCACGCCGTCCGAACCCCGGGCCAGTTCCACGAAGTGGTGAACGTAACCTCGCTCGCGCGCCAGATGCGCCAGAAACGCCGTCTTCCCCAGGCCCGCCTCGGCCTCCACGAGGAAAAGGCCGCGGTCGTTGTCGTTCAGGAACTGATCAAGCCGCTGCAGGAGCCAACCGCGACCTTTGAACCGGTCGAGCCGCACCCGCTCGAACACCGACCACGGGGAGAGATAGTGCCGGGGCAGTTCCGGATAGTCACCGAACTCGGGATCAGGCTCTCGAGCCGACGCGATGCCCCGAAGGAATTCGCCCCCCGACGGCAGCCCCTTGCCGCCTCGCAAGAGGGCGACAGCATAATCCTGCGTTTCGAAGCGAAAGAACGGTGTCTGTTTCGCGCCTCATTGAACTCGGGCGCTTCTTGGGACCTCCCTTGAGACATGGTTCATCAACTGGGAGAGATTCACCACTGTCTCGCCGACCTTGCTGGCCGCACCCCGGAGTCCCTCGAGAAAGTGAGAAGTAAAAATGCTAATATTCTTGCCTTTATAAACCCAGGATGATTCGTCTTCCATGCAAGAGCAGAACACCGCATGCCCTCTCCCCTGGCTGAGCTCATTGAGCAGGTTCACGGGGGGACTTGTCGCTCGCATCCGCGGGGTCAAGCTCTGGTGACTTGCTCCCTTGGAACCGCGCACAGCCCCCGCGTGGCAACAATCCAGGACCACGAGACGACGCCCGGCTGCTATCCTCCCGGTTTCAGTGGCAAAGTCTTGGAATGCAAGGGTGGTACCGGCGATATTGGACTTTTCGGCCTCATGAGTAACCAGGAAGTAACCACTCGAATTCGAGTCGCGTACGCAATGACCCGAGTAATACACGACGGCCGTCGCCTGGGGGTCTTGATCAACCCGCTGCATCAGCCATTTGAAGCCATCAAGAATCCCGGTTCGAGTTGCCCCCTCGTCGTGGATCAGCCGAATGTGTTCCTTTGTATGGGGATAGGCGCATAGGCCCGGTTTGGCCAGAACTTTCTTGATTGCGCGGACATCCTGAACCGACTCTTCCAGCGACATCTCCTCCCATTTGGGCACCTGCCCAACACCGATGAGGAGAGCATAACCGTGCTCGAATCGGGCGGACATGGGACGATCCTCGCGCGGACCTGGGTCGCTGGTGCTCCCGGGGGCTGGGGCTCCTGAGGCCGATCGCGCCTTCCACTGTTCAAAGGCCCCACACACTCATATTACTCCCGCGGATCGGTGATCACCATGAGCAGACGAGGTGGACACACTGCGACTGGCGGGGCCAGCCCAATGGCCTGAGCGTCCGAGGAGGATAAGAACGGGTGTTCACGTCGGAGACTTGCTCTGGCCGTGGATCCCATTTTTTCATAATCTGCCGTCTCGTCGTCCGCTGGCCGCTCCGATTCCCAAGGGAAGGAACATCGAGGTCGGCATGAAGATCGAGCACCCGCTCCTGATTCGCGCCGTCGGTTGCACGGGGGCCTGGCTGGTCCGACGCCTCGGCAACACCATCGATTATCACTTCCGGTACGAGGACTCGTCGGTCAATCCGGAGGTGGCCCGGAGGCTCGGCCAGCGGTACATTTATGCGTTTTTCCACGAGGTAATGCTCTTCCCGGCCCATTACTGGGCCTGGCCCGAGATGCACATCCTGATCAGCGACCACCGCGATGGCGAGCTGATCACCCAGGTGATCGAGCGGCTCGGTTTCGGCGTTGTCCGCGGGTCGACCACCCGGGGTGGAGCACGCGCCTTGCGCGAGATGACCTCGAAGATCGACAGCGGAAACTTGTGCGTCACTCCCGACGGCCCGCGCGGGCCGCGCAGGCATGTCCAGCAGGGTCTGGTCTACCTGGCCAGCCGGACCGGGCTGCCGATCGTCGGAGCGGGGATGGCCTTCAAGAATCCGTGGCGTGCCGCGAGCTGGGACCGGTTCTGTGTGCCCCGCCCTCATAGCAAGGCCGCGTGCGTGGCTCCCGCCCCGGTCACGGTGCCACCCGACGCCGATCGCGAGACCCTCGAGGTCTGCCGCGCCCTGGTCGAGCGGCGAATGCAAACGGCCACGGATGAGGCGGAAGCCTGGGTGGAGCAGCTCTGACAGAAGTGCCGCGGCCGACGACCCACCATGGCGCAATAGCCGAGTTGGGCTTGCCAGGGGCAGGCAGGCCAAGTAATCTATACGAGTGCATTTCCGGGCTCTCGCCATCCTGTCTTTCAGGTCTTCGCCGGCTGCACCCGGGAGGCTCGGTCTCCCATGAGCTCACATCCTACCGATCCGCAGCGTCTCGATGGACCGATCCGGTGGTACTTGCTCCTCCTGGCGACGGGGTTGGTAGGGCTCTTGGGCGTGTCGCGGTGGTTGGAACCCGACCCCCGTGGATTTGGAACTCACATGCAGCTTGGCCTCGGTCCCTGCGCGTTTACCGTGCTGACGGGTCGTCTCTGTCCGACATGCGGAATGACGACCGCGTTTGCCTGGTTCACGCGGGGCTGCCTGGGCCAGTCGTGGCGTGCCAATCCGGTGGGGTGTTTGATCGCCCTGCTGATTATTCCCGTCTCGAGCTGGTTATTTGTATGCGTCCGGCTCGAGAGACCCGTAGGTTTTCGGTCGGTTGACCGGCCCCTGATGGGACTCTTGGGAGCGATCGTCTCCGCCGGTCTCGCGTTCTGGATCATTCGATTCCTCGGTGCTCCCCTCAACCCGGGACCCTCCGGCCTGCCGCCGGTTTTCGGCCCCGGGTAAGCCGGCACCCGAACCAAGGAAGGAGGGGGTGAAGGATGACCCCTCGAACTCTGGCAAGGATGCGGCACGCAGCCGCGATGATTCTGCTGGTTGGGAGCTCGGTCGCACTGGTGGGGTGCGACCCGCGCGCCGCTTTCTACTTCCTCCAGCCGAATGCCCCCACGATCGCCGCGCCCGGGCCCAATCTCCAGGGCAAGAAGGTTGTCGTCCTGCCGCATGCCACAGCGGCAAGCCAGGCCGAATTTCCCGCGTTGGAGCGCGACCTGAACCGGGAGTTTGTCTCCCACATCAAGACGGTGAAGAAGATCACCGTGGTCGATCCGGACAAGGTGAGGACCTGGGTTGAGGGTCATCCCAAGTGGACCGACCCCACCGACGCCGCGCGTGACTTCGAGGCGGATATCGTGATCTTTCTTGAGCTGGAGCAGTTTCAGGTTCAGGCGCCGGGAGATCTGAACATACTCCAGGGCAGCGCCAAGGTGCATCTCCAGGCCTTCGAGCTTACCCCGCCCAAGAACAGCAAGGGTAAGCCGATTCTCGACCAGCCCAAGGAGTCCAACTCGATCTACGACGACTACCAGGAAAGCACGTTCCCGATTCGAGGACCCATCCCCATGGACTCGGGAGTGGGCCGGGCCGCTTTCAAGAACAAGTTCATCCAGGTGTTAGGCAGCGAGTGCTCCTGGCACTTCGTCGATCACTCCCCGGACGACATGATCCAGGACGTGAAGTTCAACCAGAGGTAAGTCTGCCTGAGACTCACCAGGGGCAGCGTCCTGGCCTACCGGGCGAATCGTTGCGATCTTGTCGATGGGATGGAGCCGTCACCCACGGCAACGCCGTGGGCAGGGCTCCGTCCCCCGACTGCGGACTTGGGGCGGGTCTGAAGTACCCGCCCCAAGTCTTGCGCTCGGTGTGGGCCAGCATTGGGACAAAAGGGGGACATAGCGCTTTATTGGCTCGGAGCCCATGGAGCCCGTGAAGAAACCTGTACGTCCCCCTTTTTTTTCTCCGTGTCGCACGATTTCTGTTCCACCCCTCGATCCGCCTGGTGGTCGCCAACTCAGTCCGGTGGGTCGGCCATAGATCCTGATACACACATCGTTCCACGCATGACTCAAGCATTCAGGGTCGATGAAGACACCTCGGGGCCGCCGAACCCAGCAAAATAGTTGACTCGGGGCCAGTAAGGCTTATAATCGCACCTGAATCCCGGCTCGCGTGATCGGTCGCGACGACCTTAATGAATTTGCTGACACCGCGAGTTCTCTTGTCCCACCGCTGAGGATTTATCGCTCTAACCTGATGGCTTCAGCTTCGGTCGCACCGCGAGTGCGCCGGAAGAGTTTGACTCCGGAGCGTACCAAGGTTCATCCCGTGCCCAAGCGAGTTTGCTGAGTGGGTCGGTCCGTAACCGGCTCGCGCATGCATTCCAACCCTGAATGGAGTGAGCATCGATGCGGAAGGTTCTTCTCGGCTTGGCGGTCGTTGCGTTGGCCGTCCCCGTGTTTGCCGACCACTTTAACAAGGTCGTGAAGGTCGGCGACAAGGCTCCCGATTTCTCGGGGATTCCTGCTGTCTCCCCCAGTGGCGAGCAGTCCAGTCTCACGCTGTCCGACCTCAAGGAAGATGTCGTTGTGCTCGTCTTCCTTGCCAATCATTGCCCCGTCGTGCAGGCCTGCGACGACCGGATCATCGACTTCGCCAATGATTACAAGGACAAGTCGGTCAAGCTCGTGGCCGTCAGCGTCAATAACATCGATCAGGATCGTCTGCCGGGCATCAAAGAGCACATGAAGGACAAGAAGCTCAATTACACCTACGGGTACGACGAGAGCCAGGCGATCGGCCATGCTTATGGTGCGAGCGCCACGCCGCACTTCTTCGTCCTCGACAAGGAGCGGAAGATCCGCTACATCGGCGCCATGGACGACAACGCCAGGAACGAGGCGAAGGTCACCAAGCATTATCTGCGTGACGCGGTTGACGCCCTGCTCGCCGGCAAGACCCCCCCGGTCGAGGAAACCCGTGCCGTGGGTTGCAGTGTGAAGTACAAGAGCAGCAAATGAGGTCGAGCTCACGCAGCCAGCGATCTGGCCTGATTCGATCTCTTGAGGTGAGGTCAGGAGAGCCGCCGGAACCCTTCGGCGGCTCTCCTTGCTCATCTTCGGTTCAATAAAATCATCGCCTTTGCTCGCCGCAGCGGCCTGTCAGGAGAAGCGTCATGAGGTTGTTTTTCGACGTGCTCTCGCCATGCTTCCTGGCTGCCGGGCTTGTGCTCGCCGGCTTTCCCGGCGGTTCCGCGGCCGATGATCGGGCTTCGACCGGCACCATCAAGCTCGAGTCGCTGAAGTGGCCGCAGTTCAAGGAACGCCTCGCGGCGAGCAAGGGTGCGAAGTTCACGCTCGTTGATGTCTGGGCCACGACCTGCGGTCCCTGCAAGGAGAATTTCCCACACCTCGTGGAGATGCATCGGAAGTACTCCGGCAAGGGTTTGGCGGTGATCTCCCTGACGCTGGACGATCCCACCGACGCCAAGGCCGTGGCCGAAGCGGAGAAATTCCTCCAGGAGATAAAGGCGGTGTTCACCAATGTTCTGCTTGATGAGAGCTATGGCGACGGCTTCGACAAGCTCGACATCAACACGATTCCGGCCGTCTTCCTCTTCAGTGCCGACGGCAAGGAAATGAAACGGTTCACGATGGACGACCCGAACCACCAGTTCACCTACGAACAGGTCGAGAAAGAGGTGATCGCCCTGCTCGAAGGAACCCAGCCCAAAGGCCTGGAGAAATAACTGGTCTTGGGGATCCGGCCCCCGGTCTGATAGCATCAACTCTTCTGAAGTCGAACCTGCGGACAGCGGCGTTGTAT
>JBAUOX010000076.1:0-3948 GCA_049579985.1 Isosphaeraceae bacterium
CGGTCGGCCGGATATTTCTCCAGGAGGGAACGCGTCAGCGCATCGAACAGCTTGGACATTCGGCCCCTCGTGGCTCACGAGGTCTCCATCAAGATCCGCAGTGACATCGGGGGCCATCCACGTTTCCGAGGTATCAGAGAGTGGGTGGCCCCTTCCGCTTCCGCTCCCCCCACCGATTGGCTGCAACTTGTCAACCAACCGCAAACGGAAGCCGAAGTGGCGGCGTTGCGTTGCTGCATCAATCGCGGTCGGCCCTTCGGCGATCCTCACTGGGTCACGGACGCGGCCAAGCGATTGGGGCTCGAATGCACGGTTCGGCCCCGTGGAAGACCGAAGAAACAATCGTAGGCTTGCCACGTTTACTTGTACTCTCTGTGTTCTCCAGATCTGATTCTCCAGATTTGGTGGCTGTCACCTTTCACCTCCTCCTCGTACCTTTCCCGAAGGGCGAGGTTCCCGCTGCAAAACAGCACGGTGAACCCGTTCTCCTTCGCCCAGCCATCGACGGCCCGTGCCCCGGCACGGATCATTCGCTGGGGATCAGTCAGGATAATGAGGTTTTCCCCCTTGAGGGGACTCAGTTTATCGATGACTCATTCTTCGATCATGAGCTTCTCGTCGTTTCAGAACAGGACGGTGAAGCCCGCCGCCTGATAGTGCTTGTCATTCGTGAACGCTTCGGTGATGCCGAGCCGGCGCATCACCTGGAACGAGACATGATCGACGATGCCGGCCTGCCCCGCCTCGCCACGGTCGTAAGCGGCCCATGCTTCCTCGATCTCCTGGGCGGTCGGTTCGATCAACAGGCATTCTTGAAGCAGATAGTGCCGGAGCGTGTTGACCCGCTGCCGGAAGGGACGGCGTGCGGCGGCGTTGCCACATTCCCAAAGAATGAGCGTCGTCGTCGCCAAGCGCTGCCCCTGCTGAATCACAATCTGGTAGGCTGCATCCGCCGCCGTGTTCCATTGGTCCGCGAGATCCCAGACGGCGATCAGCCCAACGGTATCCAAGAAAACGGCGTTCACGGCTGGTGCTCGTTGTGACGTTCGGCGGTATCAGTATGCCCGGAGTTGTATCGCTCGCCCAGGATCGCATAAATCTTTGCCAACCCCTCGCTGATGGGCGGCCGGGGCGGCTTTGTTGTCTGAACGATTGTTACCTGGATCTCTACCTCCTGGCCATCGACCACGCCAAGGTCTTCGTCGAGTTCGATCGTTTTGCCATGGACTTTGCCATGCAGGGTCTTCGTCATGATTCCTCCTCGTGCTCGTCGTCGGGTTTCATTTTACGCTGCCGCTTCTTCGGCTTGGTCTCTTCATCTCTACCACGGCGGACGCAGATCCGATAGTCGTCCTCGGCTTCGATCTGCTGCTCGTCGGTCAGGTTCGCAAGATTCAAGCCACCCTCTTCATAGATCGCCTTGCCTTGCTCATACAGACCGGCACGGCGGCATTGCCGCAGCCAACTGACATTGGGGGCCATCCACGTTTCCCAGGTACCAGAGAGTGCGTGGCCCCGTCCGCTCCCGCGCATGAAGGCTGTTGACGAGGAACCCCTCTCCCCGCGCAGGCGCTTCCGGCAATGAGACTCGTGTTGCTTCAGTCCGCAATCCAAAATCGAGAATCCAAAATCGTGTGTCGGCCCTTCGGCGATCATAACTGGGTCACGGACACGGCCAAGCGATTGGGGCTCGAATGCACGGTTCGGCCCCGTGGAAGACCGAAGAGACAATCGTAGGCTTGCCACGTTTACTTGTAATCTCTGTGTTCTCCAGATTTGGTGGCTGTCACCTTTCACCTCCCCCGACCTCCCCCGAAATCCATGGCGTCGAAGTCGTCGAAGAACCCCGGCAGAAAGCCGCTCGTTTCGGGCTTGGTCCTCTTTCGCGACTGAACGGCGTCGATAATGACGCGCGGCTCGATGACTTCTTGGATATAGATCGGCACGATGTCGACTTCGAGCGGTTCCCGGTCTTGCTCATCCTTGCCCTTCCAGACAAGTTGCGGATCGAGCGACGGGTCGCGGGGATAGAGCATCTTCGGTGGTTTCGCCTCGACATCGGCGACGAAGTCGCGGAGTTCCTCGGTCGGGATGTTCTTGCGGGTGTCGTGGTGCCGGTTGGCGTCAATCTCCGGGAAGGCCGGCGTCGGGTCTTTCTTCTTGCGTGCCATCGGTTATGGCGTCTCCCGAGGGGTGAGGTGGGAGGGAGGCTCAATCCCATTGTCGGGTGATACGAGCGGTTCCAGATCTCGAATGAGCGCCGGCACACCGATACTGGCCGCGACCCAAACTTGATCGAGGCGGGTTGCACCGTAGGCATGAATCAAGACGTTGCGAATGCCGTACATAGACCTCCACGGGATTTCGGGATGCGTGTCCTGAAAGTCCTTCGAGATCTTATGAGCGTTCTCACCGATCACAACCAGTAGCATCATGATCGCATGGTGCAGTACCCTGTCTTCGTAGAATCCCGCCTCATCCCGCCCTTCGAGGAAGGACGTTGTATCCCGGGCGGCCTGGAGCATCTCCAGAAGGCAGGCGTCATCTTTCCACATAAATTGGCTCCGCCGTGGCCAGGATGTGTCGCCTGCGGATGTAGTTTCGACTCCGCTCCACGGCGGCGCGTTCGACAAATTCCACCTTGCGCCCTAGGAGTCTGGCCATTTCCTCCTGCATCGCTAGAAGGTCAGCGAACGTCCAGCTAGCGCCCGTCGTCGCGTCGATCAGCAGGTCGATGTCGCTTTGATCTCCAAAATCGTCGCGAAGGAACGAGCCGAAGACTGCCAGCTCTCGGATCTTCCAGCGGCGACAGAACTCGGCGATTGGACCCATCGGCAAGGTGGTGCCGTGCCGCGAGATCGTGGTCAAGGCGTTCATGGCTAGGCCTCCACAAGGACTTCATAGATGAGTCGCGCTGTGCTGAGGATGCGATCCTTCTCTGAGGGAAGAGCACTGTGCTCCACCCCGCGCCGTGAATGGACCCGGACCTTCCGGTGCATGACGCCCGACAGGTCGTTTTCCAGGGAATCGAGCTTCCCTCCCCAGGGCCCGAAATCGTTTCGAAGGAACATCACCAGGAACTCGATCTCGTCGTCGGGCCCGGGATCCTGCTCGAGAATCGGGCCGTGAACCCAGAGCTGAGAAACCCCCCACCGGCGGCACGCCTCGCCAATCCGGTCAAGCGGGACTCTCGTGGCTAGCTCGCTATCAATGTGCCCGATGTTCATCGTCTGCCTCCCTCGTGGGTTTCAACAATTTGTCGACTCACGGCTGAGCGGATCAACTCTGACACATTATCATACGGATCAGTGACCTCCAGGAAAGCCCAGCGCCCAAACCCCCCGTGGTTGTTCACGGCCGGCATCCAGAGGGTGCGAGCGGTCGCGGTCTTGGCTTCCTTCTCCTTCTTCCGCTCGCCGGTCACTTCGATGATGAGGTTGAGCGGGTCGTCCTTGCCGTGCCCGTCATCGATGCGAACGATGAAGTCGGGGTAATACTGGTGCTCGACGTTGTTGATCGAGTAGGGAATCGAGAAGCCGAGATTCTGGTTCTTGACGTAGCACAAAACCTCGCTCATGTCTTCGAGGTCGTGAGCCAGCTTGAACTCCCAGCCGCTGTCTCCGGCGACATGGGAGACGTGGCACTTGTCGGCCCGGGTCTTGTAGGTTTCCCGAATCGTGTGGAAGTCCACGTAACGGGTCGTGCCGACGGTGTCATAGGGCCGGAGAATCGGCTTGAGTGTGGGCGATCCCTCGGTCGAGGCGACGATCGAGCGGTAGATCCGGTCGGCGGCTTCGTGGGCGAACCGCACGAACATGAGCAGTTGGGGGAACGTTCCTCCCTTGCACGTCAAGCACTCGTCGAGCCAGCGCTTGGTGATCGCCAGCAGTTGCGGGAAGAGCCAGGGCTTGTCGTGCCCAGCGTCGTCGCGAAAGTATTTCTCGAGGG
>JBAUOX010000077.1:0-1598 GCA_049579985.1 Isosphaeraceae bacterium
GAGACTCCGCTCGACGACGATCTCGGCGAGTGCCAGCAGAGGAAGTACGAACAGGAAGCGGCTGAGGATCACCGGATCGCGCAGCAAGGTCACCGCGACACGGTTGCCGAAGGCATGGCCGGCCACCAGAGACAGGAGCACGAGCGGCACCCAGGTCACGAGAATCAGCAGCAGGATCTTGCGAATCCGCCGCGGCCGATCCGGGCGGTTAAACCCGAAGCGCTGGGCCATTCGGAACGAGGGGCCGCGACCGACGAGGTCAAATCCATGTGGGTCCGCCATTGACATCGGCCTCGATGTTGGGAGCCTGTCAGCCCGGAGAGTCCGGGTGTGATGTAACTGTCCAGGACGAGCACGATTTTGAAACAGGACCGCCTCGCTGTCAACGCTGACCCCTTTACGGTGATGCGATGCCGGGTTATCGTCCTATCGATCACGTCGAACGCTGTCCCTGCTCCACGTACTGAGAATTCAAGCGCTCAGCGCTTGGTGCCGAGATCGAACGAAGATCTGATCGCACTCCACCCCCGCATGATTTCGCAACCTTGCCCGGGAGTTTTCCGCATGAATCGAAACCGGATTTCCGCGCTGCTGTTCATCACTGTAGGCGCAGTTCTCGGCCATATCGCGGCGACGGGTCATTTCACATTCCACCGATCGGCCGGCGCGCAAAACGTGCCGGCCGGCCTCGCCGGGCAGGAAGCCCCGCAAGCCAGTTGTTCCGAGGGCTTGAACAAGGCGAACTTGCTGGCCATGGCAGGCCCGGCCACAACCCCAGCCGCGGTCCAGGCCCAGGAGGCCTCGTCGAGCAAGAAGCCGAACATCGTGTTCATCATGGGCGACGACGTGGGCTGGTTCAACATCGGCGCCTACCACCGCGGGATCATGGCCGGGAGGACGCCGAATCTCGACGCGCTGGCCGCCGGGGGCATGCTCTTCACCGACTACTATGCCGAGGCAAGCTGCACCGCCGGCCGTGCCAACTTCATCACCGGGCAGCTCCCCATCCGGACCGGCCTGACGACGGTCGGCCAGGCGGGGGCCACAGTCGGCATGCCGGCTCAGGCGCCGACCATCGCCACCGTCCTCAAGACGCAAGGCTACGCCACCGGCCAGTTCGGCAAGAACCACCTGGGCGACCGCAACGAGTACCTGCCGACCGTGCACGGCTTCGACGAGTTCTTCGGCTACCTCTATCACCTGGATGCCATGGAGGATCCGGCCCATCCCAACTATCCGCCGGAGCTGAAGGACAAGGTCGGCCCCCGGAACGTGCTGCACACCTGGGCGACCGACCAGGACGATCCGACGGAGCAGCCTCGCTGGGGCAAGGTCGGCAAGCAGCGGATCGAGGACGCCGGTACGCTCTACCGGGATCGCATGAAGACCGTGGACGACGAGATCCTCGAACACTCGCTCAAGTTTCTCGACAAGGCCAAGGGCGACGGCAAGCCGTTCTTCATCTGGTTGAACCCCACCCGGATGCACGTGGTAACCCATCTCTCGGAGAAGTACGAGAAGCTGCGCACGCCGGAGAACGGCTGGACCATCCACGAAGCCGGAATGGCCCAGCTCGACGACATCGTCGGCGCGGTCAT
>JBAUOX010000078.1:0-9085 GCA_049579985.1 Isosphaeraceae bacterium
GGGATCGGAAGCGGCCCTGCCAGACGTGGCCGCTGGTTCCCTGTCTCCGGTGGTGCCGCCAGGTGTGAGCGACGGTCAGGGACTGGAGGATGCGGCTGATCGACTGCCCGGGGGCCGGCTTGAGAAAGCAGATGGAAATGGTTGGACATCAAGCAGTAGCCGAAGAGCGCGAAAGGGTACCGTGCCTTGGTGCGGGCGAGATCGCCAAGGAACATATCCCGTTCGCCCTCGGGGCCGAGGACATCGGCTCGGTTGTTCCCGCGGTTGATCGCGTGGTAAATAAGGTCATCGCCTGTCGGTCTTGGAAGTCTTCCCATGAATCCAACTTACCGACTTGATGCAAGGGAACCAATAATGATAAACCGACACCGAATTGTCTGCGCGCGTCTCCCTCTTGATTCCCGTGGCACGCCGTAGGCGCGTTTCGCCATGAGAAGGTTGAGAAAGATCGCGCCTCGATGAGCTGGCGCGCGATCGTGACAGCCCGCCGCTCCCTTCCATCGCTCTACATCAGGATGGGGTCGACACCATGGAAATCGCCTGGAAGCCGCTGTTGTTCTGGACACCGAGAGTCTTGTGTCTTCTCTTCGCCGTGTTCCTCAGCCTGTTCGCCCTGGACGTCTTCAATGAGGGTTACGGGTTCTGGAAAACGATCCTCGCCCTTTTCATGCACCTGGTCCCGACGTCGATCGTTCTGGCGGTCCTCGCCATCTCGTGGCGCTGGGAGTGGGCGGGTGCGCTGTTGTTCGCCTGCCTTGGCACCTGGTATCTGATCAGCACCTGGGGACGGATGCACTGGTCCACCTACGTCGTGATCTCCGGTCCACTGTTCCTGATGGGAGCCATGTTCCTCATCGACTGGATGTATCGAACCAGGCTGGCGACGAAATGAGCCGCGGAGCGTACACGGAAAGAGTTATTTGGGAGGGCGAGGAGAGCGTGGAAGGGGTCACCCACTTTCTGGCACCAAGGAAACGTCGGTGGCCCCTTCCGCCTCCAGAGCGTGGCGATAGGGCGGGCGAATGACGGTCAGTCTTTGGGTGGGTGCCAGCCCACAGCGACCCAAGCTCGCCTGGCCAGGACCAGGGTGGGGCGGTTGAGATGAAGCGCGGCCACAGTGGCGCGACCGGCTGGAGTCCGGCCAGTGATCACGCTTCCACTCTCTGACCAGGAAAAGTGCTCGTGCCAATCTTGGTGACGCGGATTGAATAACCGGACGACCTCTCCTGTACTCGGGTCTTCGGCCGCGATCCGGCAGCCCTTGGAATCGTTGCAGAGGGAACAGGCAAGCCAGAGATTGTCCTCTCCAGTCAGACCTCCGAGCGCCTCCGGGATGAGGTGATCCAGCTCCATGGACGTGCCGACGATGGATTCCGCAGTCAGGCAATACCCACAGCGGTATCGTGCCTGGGCGGCGACCTTGGCGCGAAGCGCCTTTGGGATGCGAGACCGGCTCATGACGTCGCGGCCAGACCCGAAAGATCATGTCCCCGCAGCTTCAGGATCGCTACTGCACGTGCGCGAATGAGCATCGCCCGCTCATATTGCTGAACAAGTTCCGCGAGCGTGCGGGCCTCGGTCTCGGAAAGACCTTCTCTCTGGCGCTTGAAGTGCAAGAGCTCGAGCTGAGCCGACTTCTCCGCAGACAGTCTGCTCCGCGCCGCTTGCCATAACGCCGCGTCATCCAGATCGTCCAGACGCGACACCTCTTCAGCAAGCGGATGGGGAAGGCTCTCGTCAGCCGGAACCGCTGTGCTGAGGACTTCCAGAAGTTCGGCTTCCAGCGTTCGATTCGACTGCTGAGCGCGCTGTTGGAGTCGAGCGTAGAGCCGATCAGGTAGGTGGAGCGTCAGCGTCTGAGTCGACATCGTTACACCTCTGGGTTCAGCAAGTATCTTATCACGCCGTCCTCGGATTTCGCGAGCTCGATACCTTACTGGGTGGCCCCTCCCGCCTGCCGGATGACCAGCACGCGGATGCTCATGACGACCGGGTCCTCCGTTTCTCTGAACGATCTCCATTGCAACAACCAAGGGACGCCTCGACTACCCCGGCCGGTTACCTGAAGGGGATTTCATGTTCATCTCAGGTCGGCTTCAGCCAGTGGCTCTATAATGATTGACATGCGGCCAAACTATCGGTCTGGCCGCTCAGGCCGTCACGATGGATGACCTCGGACTTGGCACGATGGATGACCTCGGACTTGGTGTGGAGAAGCGTCATGCTGCGTGGTCGTTCGGGAGACTCGATCACCGAGCGGGCGGTCGAGGCGTACTCGCAGATCGAAGACCCCCGGCTCCGGGAGGTCATGGCGGCCCTGATCCGGTATCTCCATGCCCTGGTCAAAGAGGTCCGGCTGGAAGAGCACGAGTGGGAGTTCGCCTGGGACTTCATGGCGAGGATGGCCCGGTTCACCGGCTCCGAGCGTAACGAGTTCCTCCTGCTAGGCGACGTGATCGGGATCAGCCAGCTCATCGAGGTGATCGACCACGAGCGGCCCGACTCGGCGGTCGGTTTTGCGCTGGTCGGCCCCTTCTACCGGGCGAACGCCCCGATGCTTGGGAGGGGCGAGTCCACCATGAGCCCCGATACGGCGGGCGAGAGGGTCCGCGTCACCGGGCGGGTCTACGACCTGACCACGGAGGCCCCGATCGCCGGCGCTACCCTGGCGGTCTGGCAGGCCGCCACGAACGGCCTCTACGAGAACCAGGACGAGTCCCAGCCCGACTACAACCTCCGGGGCCAGTTCCAGACCGACCTTGCGGGGACATACGACCTCGTGGCGCTGATGCCGACGCCGTACCCGGTGCCGACCGACGGGCCGGTCGGCGATCTGCTGCGGGTCGCCCGCAGGCATCCGTACCGGCCCGCACACATCCACTTCATCGTCTCGAAGCCCGGCTACGAGACGCTGGTCACGCAGGTCTTCGCGGACGGCGACAAGACGGTGAGCACCGATGTCGTCTTCACGGCCAGCGGCAACATGGTCGGCAAGTTCCAGCACGACGGCGACCACTACCGCCTGAACTACGACTTCCAACTGAGGCCGGGCGTCTCGACGATGCCGAAGGCTCCCATCGCGTAGGAGGCCCGCATGTCGGACGACCCCCGCAAGGCGATCGTCGGGGCGTGGCGGCTGGTCCACTCGGTCGAGTACGGGCCGGGCGGCGCGCCGCACTACCCCTTCGGTCAGGATGCCGTCGGATACATCATCTATTCCGAGTCGGGTGTCATGGCCGTGCAGATCACACGGCGGGAGCGGGCCGAGGACGCCCAGAGACCTCACGGCGGTCTGTTGGACTACCTGGCCTGCTTCGGTCGCTACGAGATGGACACGGAGAACCAGTTGATCCGCCACTTCCTGGAAGGCCAGCTCCATCCGGGGAGCCTCCCCGACACGCTGGAGAGGAAGTTACAGGTTCTACGACGACAAGCTTTCGTTGAGGCCGTGGGACGGCACGGACCGGGAGATTCTCCGGCAGCGAACGTGAGTCTGTCAACGAGGGGGCAATCAGCATGAGTCGAGCCAGATTATTGACTGGAACGCCCCATCCTCGCAACAGACGCTACCCGCGCTCCCCAAGGATCTGCCGCACGGCTTGATCGTTCCACCCCAGGAGGTCCGGGACGAGATCGCAGCCTCAGACGAGAAACTGCTGAGCGAGCACGGCTTCACCCTGAACGAGGAGGCCAGGGTGCGAGAGTTGAATCGCCAGACGCTGAACTATTACTTCGACTACCTGGGCCACGAGGTCGCCTACCGCGAGACCTCGCAGGGCCCGGAGGTGCTGGCGGTCGGCGATCAAGAGATCGTGGCCCTGACCGAGGACATGAGCCTGGAAGAGCAGTTGAAGCTCCAGAGCTGGCTCCGCTGACGAGCCGCCTCGAAGTCCCCCTCCGAGATCGAAAGCTCTGGGCAACCGGGGATGTCCTGCTCCGGGCCGAGCTGTGCCTGCTCCTGAAGGACAACGCCGCCCGGTGGAGGGCGGCCACCTTCCTGGTCGACTCCGGGACCGAGATGACCACCATGCCCGCCTGGCTCGCCAAGCAACGGGATCTCCCCATGCCCCGGAAGGTGGCTACCGGTGCCATCCACAAGCAGACAGGGCTGGAGATCCGCGCGGGGCTGCTCGGTGCCAGGATCATCGGCTTGGACGGGACGGAGTTCACCTTCCCATGCTTCTTCCTGGGCGACCCGGATGCTCCTCCAAGCGGGAGCCAGGCCGCCACCCCGTCGCGAAAGATTCTGGGACTCTCCGGCGTGGTGCCACGAAGGCGATGGTTCCAGGGCGATACATCTCAGGGAAGGAGAGCCGAGATGGCAATCCGCCCGAGGATCTGGCCGTCGATGGCGAGCTCGATCTGGCCGGTGGGTTTGAGAACCTCGCAGCGGCGGTAGCCCACGGGATCAACCGGGCCCGATGGCTCGGTGTAGACTTCGAGCTGTCCCGACCCCAGAGGGGTTCCCCCCGCCAAGTTGACGATCCAGTAAGCCGGAATGCCCCCCACAGCGTAGGCCAAAAGCTTCTCTCCGCGATCATACGCCAGCGTCGCGTCGGAAACTTCAACCACGAGCGCCACACGCGACGCATCGGGTTGAATGGAATAGTCGCGCGATTGACCTCGTACGATCGATATGCCGGGCTCGGGCTCGTCATAGTCCGGGATTCGCACCGGATCCTCCCTGGTGACGAAGTAGCCGGAGGGCATCAGGCGATCCAGTACCTTGAACGTCTCCCTGCTGGCGATCGAATGAGGGCCTTTCTTGGGCATCTTGCGAAATAAGACTCCTCCTACGAGCTCGACCTTGTGATCCTCGGTCAAGATCCCAGCTTCGATCATGGCATCATACTGGGCCACGTTCAGGCGGAAGGGAGCCGGGCTGCCGGCCGCTGGTGTTGGCCCTGGCGTGAATGCCGGCAGTGTCGGAGTGGTTGTGGCCACGGGAGTTTTCCCTGGGGCAGGAAATCAGCTTTTCTCTTCTACGCTAATGTAAAGTGTTCCCTGCTCTTCTCGATAGGCTTCTTCACCCTCCGTCCGTGGCTCCAATTCTTACAGCCGCCGGAACAGGACTGGCCTCGCCACGCTCGTTCAAGGCGGGGAAGGCGGGGCCGACGAGGATTTTGACGTTGCCAGCCGGGGGAAGGCATGCCAAACTCTCGGCCACGGGCAATTCACGGTTCTGGGATCGAAGTCGACGGTCCCGATGAGGCAGATCACCTTGATGCCTTGATGGAGGGTTACGGCCCACGTCGAGGTGCCCGGTCAATCGACTCCAGGGATGGGGGAAGGTCGATGCAACGACGCGGTCAGAACATTCGCAAGGGGTTTCTCAAAGGGATCTTGCCGTTCATCCGCTGGCTGCCGCTGACGACGGCGTCGGGGCTGCTTTCGGGATTCGGTAAGCTCGAGTACAGGCTGCACAAGCACCTGCGCAAGGCGTTTCAGCAGGCTGTCAGCGAGGCGCGGGAGACGCTCGATTGCGACTGGGATGTTCCCGCGATCAGCCAGGAGCTGGCCGGCAACCAGATTCTCTGGCGGACCCGCGACATGCTCCTTGACGGCGTGTCCGATCGGCGGGCCGAGGGAATGTTCAACATCAGCGGCAGGGCACACCTGGATGCGGCAATTGCCCAAGGCAGGGGCTGCATCGTCCTGACCAGCCACTTCGGTGCCCACATGCTGCCAGCGCACTGGCTCTACCGCCAGGACTATCCTCTACGCTTGTACATGGAGCGGCCCCACAGCGTCTCCCGGTTCATGTCCCGGCGGTTCGTCTCGGAAGGGCCGCTCAGCCAGGACAAGCTGTTCATCTCGCGCAAGGGGGGTTCCAAGGACGCCGCGAGCTCGATTCTTCGTGCGTCCCGAGTGCTCAAGTCCGGCATGCTCCTCTTCCTTGCCGGCGACGTGCGCTGGTCGGGCCAGATGACCGAACAGGCACACTTTCTCGGCCGGACATTGCGGTTTTCCACCACCTGGATCGTCCTGGCCTCCCTGAGCGAAGCTCCCGTGGTCATCGTCTATTGCCGGATCGGCCCGGACCGGCGCTATCACATCGACTTCCATCCGCCCTTCCACGTTCCCAAAGACGCCCAGCAGCAAGGCCAGACAGGCTACTGGGTGCAGCACTTCATGAATATTCTCGAGCAGCAGATCCGCCTGCATCCCACCAATAGCAACGACTACCTGTTCTGGAGCGAGAGCGAGGACCAGGTGGCCTGAGCTTTCGGGGCATGCGGATGCCTGCCAGCGAGGAGGCAACCGGTTTTCCCGGGCATCGACGTGCCTTGCGAGACCGAACTCGGCTATAATTCAATGTCCTGGAGTTCGCCGGCAGCGCTGCGGCGCCGACAAGGCCGCTCGATGTCTCCCGTTGCGGCGGTCGTGGTGATGGAAGCGCCGTGAGTGTCGCGACCGGACCGAACCCCGATTGCGCCTGGACTGTCTACCAATCCAGGCGCAAAGAGCCCGAAGGTCGAGCATCAAGGGCCTTGAAAGTCCCAGGGTGAGCACCTTCCTGATGCTCGAGACCGGGCGAGATCTGCCGCGGCAGGCGGCTTGAGGATTGCATGCAAACCGAGCTTGACACCACTTCAGGGGTCGCTAGAGTACCCCTTGTCTCTGGGGGATTGCCCTCCTTGAATCAGCAACCGCGAACGAAGACGCTGCGGATTCCACTGAGCAAGGCCGTCATCCGAACCAGCCCTCCTTCGATCACCAACCTGATGCAGACGGCCCTGGAGAATCCCGATATCGTCTCCCTCGCGGCCGGATTCGTGGACCAGCAATCGCTGCCGGTGGAGGTCTCGGCCCGGTCGGTTTCGGCCATGTTCGCCAGTGAGGCGGAGGGGCGAAGGTCGCTTCAGTACGGGACGACCATCGGCCATGCCGGGTTTCGAGCTCGACTGATCGAGCGGCTCGAGCGGACCGAGGGAGTTGCCGAGGGGACGTATCAGGAGGCGATCGCCCGCACCGTCGTGACCACGGGTTCCGCCCAGCTGATCTATTTGATCTGCGAGGCGTTGCTCGATCCCGGCGATATCGTCCTGGTGGAGTCGCCGACCTATTTCGTGTTTCTCGGGCCGGTCGAGACCCGAGGCGCCCGGGCGGTCCGGGTGCCGATCGACGACGGAGGGCTGCGGATCGACGCCCTGGAACGGAGGCTCGTCCGGATCCGCGACGGCGGGCAGCTTGATCGGGTCAAACTGATCTATACGATTCCCGAGCATGCCAACCCTACCGGGATCAGCCTGGCGGCGGAACGACGCAAGCCCTTGGTTGACCTGGCGCGGCGGTGGTCCGACGCGGCGAACCGCCGCATTTTCGTGCTCGAGGATGCCGCTTATCACGGTTTGTCTTACGGTGTCCAGGAGCCCCATAGCCTGTGGAGCTTGGACCCCGACGGCGAGACGGTGATCCTGGCCCGCACGTTCAGCAAGACCTTCAGCCCCGGAGTCAAGATTGGCTACGGAGTCCTACCCAGGGGCCTGATCGATCCGATCCTGAGACTGAAAGGAAATCATGACTTCGGGTCGGCGAACTTCAACCAGCAACTGCTCGAGCGGGCGCTGGCCAGCGGCGACTATGATCGTCATGTCGCGCGATTGCGCGAGATGTATGGGAAGAAGCGGGACGTGTTTGTAGCGGCGCTAAAGCGCCATCTCGCACCCGTTCAAGCGAATGTGCACTGGACCCACCCCAACGGGGGACTGTTCGTTTGGATGACTGTTCCGGAGGAGGTCGATACCGGATTCGCAGGGCCGCTTTTCCCGCGGTGCTTGCAAGAGGGAGTCCTCTATGTGCCGGGAGAGTATGCGTTCGCTCCCGAGCCGGCACCGGTTCCCCGAAACCACCTTCGGTTGACCTTCGGGGTTCCCTCGGAAGCCGAGCTCGAGGAAGGGGCCCGGCGACTGGGCGCGGCACTGAGAGGAGCTCTTGGCGCGGTCGGCTGATGTCGTGGGCGGGAGCGAGAGAGTTCGGCGAACCTGGCTGCCGCGGCAGCACGTCGAGTCAGAGCGGTTGACCTGGGGCAAGGATGCAATTCTGGGGAGGCCGTGGTCTTGAACATCCTGCAGCGGTACGTTTCGGGGGAAGTGCTCCGCGCCTTCTTGCTGTCGCTGCTGACCATGACGACGATTTTCGTCCTGTTCATGGTCGCGGCCGAGGCCATGAGGAGCCGCTTGCTATCTCCCCAGGACATTGCCCATCTCATTCCCTATGTCATTCCCAGCACCCTGCCTTACACCATGCCCGTCTCGCTGCTCTTCGCCGTGACCGTGGTCTACGGGCGGATCGCCGGCGACAACGAGATCATCGCGGTCAAGTCGGCCGGCCTGAGCGTCATGACCGTGATCTGGCCCACCCTCTTCCTGGCCATGATCCTGTGCGGTTTTCTACTCCACGTCAGCCGCGGCTGGATTCCCCGCAGCGCTCATAACGCCAAGCTCGTCCTGTTCAAGGACCTCGAGGACACGTTCTACAAGTTTCTCAAGCGCGACCGCGAGTTCAACAACCCGAGCTGGCCGTTCTTGATCAAGGTGCGCGACGTCGAGGGCAAGATCATGATCGACGCCACCTTCAACAAGCGAGCCAAGAACAAGGACAACAGCGATACTTACAGCGCAACGATCTTCGCCAAGCGCGCGCAACTTCATTTCGATGACAAGAAAAAGCTGGTTCGCGTCCACCTCGACCAGGCCGAGCTCCAGAACTACGGCAAGGATGACGACGTGGCGCTCATCAACCGGAACATCCTGGAGATACCGATTCCCCAGGACAGACAGTTCGCCATGGAGAAGTCCATCCAGGAATACCCCAACGAAGAGATCGAGCGCGAGCTGATCAAGGCGCGGCGGAAGATCGCCACGGACCGCAAGCAACAGGCGATCACCGTGGGGTTCCAGTTCGCTACCGGCCGGTTGGACGACGTCCAGTGGGCCGAGGTCCAGAGGGCTTTCATCGAGCACACCTACTGGCAGTCACGGGTCGACCAGTTCGAGACCGAGAAACAGCTTCGCACCTCGATGGCCTTCGGCAGCTTGCTGTTCGTGATCCTCGGGGCCCCGGTGGGAATTCTCTTCGCCAA
>JBAUOX010000079.1:0-1545 GCA_049579985.1 Isosphaeraceae bacterium
CGATTGCATCGGGTCGGCTTCGATGTCGAACAGCTCCTCCTGGCCGTCGCCGTTGCGAACATAGACATGTTTCCCGGCGGCGACCGCCTTCATCGGGCCACGAAACACCGGTGAGCGGCCCTGGTTCGGCGCACTCATCACCGGGGCATCGACCTCGCTCAGTGAAGGCTCGGACAGCGGCGACGCGTCGGCAGCCCAGTGGCGGGCGAGCGAACGCCCTGGAAAGGGAGAGCCGCCCAGGCCAGTCACGTCGGCAACCGTGGCCGCGAGATCGCGCAGGCTGACCTGCGCGGTGACGACCTGCCCCGCGTGCGCTTCATCGGGGAGAAGAATCAGGAGCGGAACGTGGATCTCTGCGTCGTAGAGGCTGCTGGCATGTCCGTAGAGCTGGTGCTCGCCCAGGTGTTCCCCGTGGTCGGCCGTCACAATCACCAGGGTGCTGGCAAGCAGGCCGAGCCAATCGAGATCGTCGACGAGCTCGCCGAGTTGCTCGTCGAGGTAGGCAATGCCATCATCGTAAGCGTCGAGGACCGACTGGATTTCCTCCGGTTTGAGCTTCTTCTTATCGTGGATGAACCACCGTTCCAGGATCGCCATGTCGGCGGCGGACGGGGGCCTGAGCCCGAAATGGCGGTCGAAGCCTGTCGGTGGCATGTACGGATCGTGGGCGTCGTAAAGATTGAGGAACGCGAAGAAGGGCCGGCCTTTCTGGCCCTCAACCCAGGCGAGCATGTCGCGGCGGATCCGGGCCGCATCCTTGCGGTGGTAGTCGTTGGGGGTTCCCCCGGTTCGCCGCTCGGGACGGAACATGCCCTGAAGCAGAATCCGCTGACCGAGGGCCGATGTCCAGAGGATATCCGCGACCGAGAGCTCGTGATCCTCGAAATGAGCAAAGCCGCGACCGAGGCCGGTCTCGATGCCGCAATAGGTGGCGTTGCCGACGAAGCCGGCCGTGGCGTAACCGTTGGCGGCGAGGTACTCGGCGAGTGTCTCGTGCGTTCCGTCGAGCGGGTGGTTGATGCCGGTCGAAAGTTCATGGGGCCAGCGGCCGGTCATCATGCTGGCGTGGGAAGGCAGAGTCCACGGAGCCGTCGACCGCGCCTGCTCGAACTTGATCCCTCGTCGGGCCAGTCGGGACAGATTGGGGGACGTAGCGCGGCGGTAACCATGAAGAGTCAGATGGTCAGCGCGCACCGTGTCGAGTACGACCAGAAGGACATTCGGACCTGGAGCGTCCTGACCACCCGCTGATACCGCGGGCGGGGGAGCGGCCGCCTGGCATACGCCAGGAATCTGCCCGCCGAGCGACAACCCGATCACGGCGGCCACCAGCCCCACCAGCGCGGGCAGCGTGCGCCTGACAAGCCGCCGGAAGGCGGGGAGACTGGATTCGATTCGCCTCGTCAGCCGGAAGGCGAACAAGAACGCCAGTACCAGGCAAGCCAGCACGTGCAGCCACCGGCAGGAAAGGAGTAGCGTCAGCGTGGCCAGAAACACGAGCGGGCCTACCGCTCCCCGGACCCCCAGGCGCGGGTGGGCCCGGAG
>JBAUOX010000080.1:0-5285 GCA_049579985.1 Isosphaeraceae bacterium
AACCCCTGATAGCCGTGAGCCGGGCGTTGAACCGAGGGGCCCCCCGGGTATTGATTCGCTCGGGGGCCGCCGGGTCGCGATCGCTTCCCAGCAAGAGCGCCCCCGTCGAGAGGCGCCGGTTCTCGTAGGTCGATAGCGCGGCCACCCGCAACGCCTCGAGCGCGGCGGGAACGCGGTAAGGGCTGACCGGCTGGAGAAAGTCGGTGATGATCAGGTCTTCAGTCAGATACTGAAAACGCTCGAGGCGATCGGCCAAATTCTGGTCGAAGAGCCCGCGAAATCGTCGGTCAAGGGACTGAACAACGACCTCGACCATCCGCCGCTCCAGCGGCAAGAGCGGCACTGGGCTTTCGGGCCGGAAGCTCAAATGCGTTCCCAGCCATTCGATTTCGAGGCCCACACCATCAAGGTCGTCGGTGAATCGATAATGGATCTCATTGGGCGAGCCGTCCCAGTCGATGACGCTGCGATCGCCCTGAACCTCCAGAATGGCGTTCGGGAAGAAATGCTCCAGCGTCTTCCTCAAGATCGTCTGGTAAAGGCCGACGACTCGCGAGATCGGGCCGCTCGGTCGCTCGGTACGGGCCTGCAAGGATTGCTCCGGTGTCTCCGCGGCATGATCGAAGCGCAAGGACCTGGTCTGGGTTTTTATCATAATCCATGGGCCCCATTCTGTCTTCCCTGGCGCCTTTGACCACCGGCTCCTGCCC
Source organism: Isosphaeraceae bacterium (assembly GCA_049579985.1). Classification (GTDB taxonomy): domain Bacteria; phylum Planctomycetota; class Planctomycetia; order Isosphaerales; family Isosphaeraceae; genus Aquisphaera. Next base: position 711 of record JBAUOX010000080.1, read on the forward strand.
GCAGCATCAAGCTGGGTTAGCGGGGCTCGAGAATATCAGGTCTCAGGAATTTGGCGACCGCGAACGACGATCATTCCAGGTTTTCCGGTTTTGGTGAAGAAACCGGCAGCTCCAGGTCGATGTCAGTTCAGCTTTTTCGAGAGACAGAGACGGACAGTGAGGTCCGGCTTGTTGCCACTGTCAACACTTGTTAGGATTCGCCGCCCTCGCCGGGATTGCCTTGATTCACGCCATCCAGAATGAGGGCGAAGCCGACGGCCTTGGCTCTGGTCTGTGGGGAGATCGGCCGAATGACCACCCGATATGCCTGGGTTCGCCGAGGATTAGCAATCTGCCTGCTTCTGCTGGGGGCCGAGCAGACTTGGAGGCACGGTCACGACTATGTTTTCGCCCGGGAGTTCGCGGTCGTGGAGCCTGGCAAGATTTATCGCGGAGCCTGGCAGAAAGACTGGCCGATGCGGCGGATCGTCAGCGACTGCAAGATTCGGACGATCCTCGCGCTGGCTCATCCCGATGACCATCCTCTCGCTGTGAGCGAACGCGCACTCGCCGAGGAGCTGGGCATTCGTTGGATTCACATTCCAATCGTCGACCAGCGCAGCGCCGCCAACCCCAAGACATTGAGCGATCTGCTGGACGACGCTGCGGGGGTTCTTGCCGACCCCAAGAATTACCCCGTCTTCTTCCATTGCCATCACGGCCTGAATCGGGCCTCGATGGTCCAGATTGCCTACCGCACCAAGTATTGCGGATGGACACTCGATCAGGCAACCGACGAGGTCGCGAAAACTGTCGGGCTGGTCAAGGTGACGCATGGCCCCGACTATCGCCACATGGTCGATTACTACAATAGCCGCGTGCTCCCGTTCCGAAACACCAACTCGAATTTGCAGATCGGCTATGAGAACCCGGCAGAGGTTGCGGTCCAGGCCGCTGCTCCAACCGTCTCTTCCTCGTCCGTCATACGATAGCCACCTGCGACTCCGTTCCCGGTGAGGCCGTCTAATCAAAGGGCTCGCCACGGCGACGGATGTCCCACTCCATCTCATCGATTTCCAATCCTTTCTTGATTCCAGGGCCATTCCTCCTAGAATATCGTACGATCAGGAATGACGGGCTCGTCCTGTGGTCATGGGGTTTGAGGCAAATACTTCATGCGATAACTCGGCTCTGATGCCGGCCTGGGAGGTTCCTCGATTGAACATCCGTCCCGCTCGTGTTGGCGACGTACCTGCGATCTACGAGCTGATTCGGACCTTCGCCGACCGGAAATTGATGATCCGGAGGTCAATGGGTGAGCTGTACGAGTCGATCCGCGAGTTTCTCGTGGCCGTCGACGACGAGAATCGCGTGATCGGGTGTGTGGCTTTACACGTGTTCTGGGAAGATCTGGCCGAGCTGAAGTGCCTCGCGGTGGCCGAGGAAGCTCAGGGACAGAAAGTCGGCCGGCAGCTCGTCGACGCCTGCTGGGCATCGGCCCGCGAGCTCGAACTTGACTCGGTGTTCGCCCTGACGTATGCCGTCGGGTTTTTCGAGCGCAGCGGTTATCACCAGGTCGACAAGGCAGAGCTGCCGCACAAGATCTGGAACGAATGTGTGCGCTGTCCGCTCTTTCCCAACTGCCAGGAAGTGGCGTTGATTCGCTCGCATGAGCCTGTGCGACTGACCGCCGATTCTCTGTTAAGGCTCGAGCCAGCCGAGGCATCGCGCTAGTCGGCGTCGTCCCCTAAATCGGGGAGTAGCTCTGCCCCATTCATGATTCGCCAACCCGGCCGCCTGGTGCTTTCAAGCATGGTCGTGGGGCTAACAACCCTGGCGCTCATGCTGGCCACTGAGCCGCGCCTGGCGATCGTCTGGGACGAGGGTTATACGCTCGGCCGCGAGGCCCGCCTGCGGGAGTGGTTCCGTGCCTTTCGCGATCCGTCGCGGTTCGCCGCCGGATGGGCCCCACCCACTCTCGAGCTGGTGCAGCCGGTCGGAGCAGCTCCTCCTCGTCCCGATCAGATCGATACCCGCGCCAAGTTGCTTCTCAACCCCGAGGTCCTGGCCTACTTCTGGCCGTTCGCCCGTGCGGAGCCACACGGGCATCCTCCCTTTTATGCATTGCTCGGCCTTCTCGGCGATTTTCTGGCGCCCACCTGGAAAGATCTGCCACGTGCCCGTTTGGGTCCGATTCTGCTCTTCAGTTGCACCGCCGGTTTCTTGTTTCAGCTCAGCGCCCGGCGATGGGGGGTTGGGCCGGCGCTCGTGGCAGTCGCGGCATGGACGTTCCAGCCCAACCTGTTCGGCCACGGCCATTACGCGACCTACGACGCCGTTCTGACGTCACTCTGGGTGCTCGCGATCATCGCGTTCGCGCGGGCTGTGGCGGTGCCCGAGCCGGGGCGTCGAGACACCATTGGCCGTCTTGCGACAGGGGCATTCGGGCTGGTCGCCGGCTGCGCCCTGGCGACCAAGCTGACCGGCTGGTTCCTCCCGCTGCCGTTTATTGTCTGGGCCGGCTGGGCCCGCGATCGCCGCGCGTTGCGAGTCCTGATGATCGGCCTTCCGCTTGCTTGTGCCGTTCTTTTTCTGCTCGATCCCCCCTGGTGGACCGAGCCGATCACGGGTATTTTGCGGTTCTTCCAGTCCAACCTGACACGCGGCCGGACCATTCCCATCCCTGTGCAATTCCTGGGCATCGTCTACCAGACACCCGACGAGTCTCTCCCCTGGTACAACACCCTCGTGTGGACCGTCCTGGTCACACCGGTGGGCTTCCTGCTTCTGGGACTGGCCGGCATAATCCTGTCGATCCGACAGCACAAGGCGGAGCCGCTGGGCCTGTTGATCCTGGGAAACTGGGTCCTGCTGGTCGCCCTGCGGGCCTTGCCGTACACTCCCGGTCACGATGGAGTCCGATTGTTCCTGCCAGCCTTCGGGGTGATGGCTCTGCTGGTCGGAATGGGGGCAAGACAAGTCCTCGACTGGTTTGGCCCCTGGGCCAGGACCGCGGTTGCGGCCGCCGTCGTGGAAGCAATCGGCAGCGTCTTGCTGCTGATGCCCGTGCCTCTGTCTTACTACAGTCCGCTCGTGGGTGGGCTTCCGGGTGCGACCCGGCTGGGCATGGAGCCAACTTACTACTGGGACGGCTTGAGTTCAGAGGCTCGGCGATGGCTGCGGGACAATACCCTACCCGGCCAGACCATTCACTTCGCGAGCTTCCCTACATCCTGGCTCTACCTTCGCCAGACTGGGGAGCTGCCCCGCCGACTGGACCCGATCGATCGCGGCCCACCTGCCTGGTATGTGATGCAGAATCGCCCGGGCGCCTGGTCGCGAATCGATCGGCAGCTTGCAGAGCGATCGACCCCCGCGCTTGTGGTCCGCAAGTTCAGCGTGCCGCTGATCTGGGTTTTTCCCTACGCAGCCCACGCAGATGTGGAGCAGGAACTCTTGAAGCCGGCTGCTGAAGGACTCAGGTAATGCGGTCGGACGCGAGAGTCGTGTCACTCACGTCCGACCGGCACTTCGCATTGCATGCTGTCACGACCACGCATGGTCAGAGCATGTAATTATCAAGGAAGGCAGCTCTGAAAGGACTGGTTCAGTGCTGAGCCGAAACTTGGGGGGAGGAGTAAACAGCGGGTGCTGAATAGTAGACCGGAGCCGAGTAAGCGACCGTCTCACAAGGAACGGCCTCGGCGCAAACGGCCCTCCTGTGGCAGCCAAGCCTGAATCCCTTGAAGCCTCCGAACAAACCGCAATGCTTCTTGGGAGCGCAGGTGGGCTCACAAACCGGGGCCGGAGCGGGGCAGGGGGCTGGTGCACACACCGCCACCGCGCAGGGGGCTGGTGCACAAACCGGGGCCGGAGCAGGGCAGGGGGCTGGTGCACACACCGCCACCTCGCAGGGGGCTGGTGCACAGGTACACTTCTTCTTGTGGCAAGCCTCAGCATTGCCAGCCAGAACCAACGACCCGACCAGTCCGCTCAGAACCAAAGTCAGTAGGTGTCTCTTCATCGATGCATCTCCTGGAACTCGATTGCGGGAGACAAGCGCACGCAGGCCCACTCTCCGACAATCATTAGTGGTAAATCACGGGTGTGCCCGTAAGCTAGGGTAAATAATCTGGCCGACGATTGCAACCCATAGATTTCCCGGCTCGCAAAAGCTCTAAGCTCCCAATCCACGCACTAATGCAAAAAGGCAGGCCGTCAAGCTCGTCAGAATAGACCAAACGTTCTGACATATCAGAAGATTTCTGATACACCAGGAGCAAACCCAGGAGCCAGGTGGCGGATCTTGAAACGATAAGGGCCGGGCGCCCGGATCATGGGAGCTCAGACCGAGGACGAGCTTCTGGCCGCGAAGACTCGATCTATGATGACTTGCGAGGTTCGGTGATCTCCTATCCGGACGGCGGGACCGAGGATGATGGATACGCTAGAGTTGCCCGACGAAACGAAGCCGGCGACCCGACCGCAGCGCGAGGAGACTCCCCAGCGGTCTGATCCCGCTGCTGCCACGGCTTCCGATCGATCGGCATCTGGAAGGTGGAGGCTGGGAACACTACTGGTCCTTGCGGTTGCTCT
>JBAUOX010000081.1:0-1671 GCA_049579985.1 Isosphaeraceae bacterium
TGGAGAAGGTGTTTGCCTCGGTCCAGGAGGTCTACAGCTACAAGCTCGAGCAGTTGCCGGAGCAAGATTTCGACGAGCGGATCAAGCTGGCCCGCTGGTGCCTGGAGCAAAAGATGGAGCCTGAGGCCAGGCAGCAACTCAATGCGATCCTGCACCTTAGCCCCAAGCATGTGCAGGCCAGGGCGATGCTAGCTTCGCTCGCTCAGGCCCAGGCCCGCCTTGCCAATCGGCAGCGCGACCCCGATGTCCGGCAAACCGGGGCAGAGCTGGTCCGAACGCCCACCGGAGAGCGTCCCAACACGCTCGACACCACGGTCATCTACGGAGCCCGCCGGGGGATGGGGATCTCGGACCTGCCGGTGATCTTTGATCTGCCTACCTCGCAGGCGGTCAAGCGGACTGACGAGTTCGCGCGATACGTTCACCCCGTGTTGCAAGCGTACTGTGCTCGCTGTCACAACGAAGGGTACGTCGGCGAGTTCCAGCTCTTCCAGATCAAGAGCAAGCAGGATCGAACGAGGGACGCCCTGCGTGCCAACCTTGATGCGTCGCTGAAGTTGATCGACCGCGAGAATCCACCGCGAAGCGAGCTTCTGGCCAGTTCGCTCCGGCCGCACGGCCGCGGACCGAACATGCGTCCCATCTTCCAGGGGTCCAACGATCGCGCGTATCAAATTCTGGCGACGTGGGTCAACAAACTCCAGGCTACGAGCGCCGCGGAGGGCGTGGTGCAGGCGAAATCGCATCCTGGTTCACCAGGAGCTGAGCCCGGTGAGAGCTTCGCCAGCCAGCGCGACCGCATCGTTCAGGACACGGAGCAAACGGGTTCCGCCGCGCGTCCGTTCGTCACGGGCCCAATCACCAACAAGACCCTGCCGCCTACGCGCGTGGTCCCGGGGAAGGGAGTGATTCCTGACACCTCGGTCGAACCCAACGAGTTCCCCTTACCGTTCGCGGTGAGCGGAGCCAAACCGAAAATCGGAACCAAGGGGCCCTTGACGCAAATGCCTGAAACGAAAGTAGTAAAGCCGGGCGACTCGGCTGCGACCGATCCGGCCGGGGGCGTGCGTGCCGGGGCTGCGGTTTCGGCTCCCGCCCGGAAAAAGGCCGAACCTTCCCACTCAACCGAGACGGAAGCCGCCGCGGATCCGGCGTCGAGCCCAAACGATGCGAATGACCCGGCCGAAACGGACCCCGCCAAGAAGAAGCCTCGGAAACCCCTCACGCTCGACCCCGCCATTCTGCAACGCGCCCTTCAGCTCAGGAACCAAGACCGGTAGACGGTCGCGCGCCTCATCATCAAGCGCCACCCCCTTGTGGATTCGGGTGCCGGGATGCAGTGCTCGGTCGATCTATGAAGTGTCATCCCCATAGGGGAGGCCGGCCTTCCCCAACTCCTTCTTTTTCTCTTCGCTCAGGTTCCACGGCAAGCACGGGACGCGCCGACGGTCGAGTACTGGGAGACCTTTGGTCGCAGAGGCCGGGCGGGTCAGGAGACCACTGCCCGAACCAGCTTCTACAAGACCAACTCTTCACCAGTACTCGACGGGCGCGCGGTATGAAAGGAAGAAGCCTGTACCCGAAGGGCCTTGCGCAGACGATGACCTCACCGCAAGCCATAGCGGCCTTTCGGGTACAGGCTTCATGAACGAAGCCGGGTGGCTCAGGGCC
>JBAUOX010000082.1:0-1520 GCA_049579985.1 Isosphaeraceae bacterium
TCCAGGAGCTCGACCGGATCATCCTCATCGATGGTGCCGTCGCGCACCATCCGGTCATACTGATCGACGGTGAATCGATACACTTCGCCCGGGGACGGGAGCGTCAACGGTACGGGCTGAGTGATCGCGGACACGAAGTTCGCTCCTGGGTTCGGGCTACCTGTCCGGGAGGCGGTTGCGGGACGCCGATTTCTCGAACACGCCGTCCAACGGCCTCTGAGTGTAGCACTATTCCCTAAAGGGATTCAAACCGATCTGCAAGGCCCTACCCCCCGCCTGGTCCCGCCGACACCCCGCCTGTTTTCCCGGAGAATCACCGTGGAGAGCGCGATCCGCTACGGGCGAGAAAGGGGCCACCCGGACCTCGTAGCGCGACCGGTCCCATGAGGCGATCCCCTGCTTGCAGCGCTGATCGGAATGCCGAACCTCGACACCAGTGGGCCCAGAAGGGCCACCCGTCTTCTGGCCTCATTGGTTCTCAGCCACAAAGAATGGCTGGCCCCTCCGAGCACTCCAGTCGGTCAGCGGCTGGTGGCTGGAGCGGTTTCATGCTCGAGTCTCGGGCGGTCGGCTTGCTCGGCCAGGTCCCAGCTCGCCTGATGGACCAGGCGAACGATGCGTTCCAGCTTGGCGTACTCGATCTTTTCGGGGCGGTCGGCGGGAGTGTGGTAGTCGGGGTGCAGGCCGGTGTGAAAGAAAACCGCCGGGACCCCGCGCTGAAGGAAGGGCCAGTGGTCGCTGCGGCGGAGCAGGTTGGACACGTTGTTGTCGAGACCTTGCTTGAGCGTCAGGCCGAAGGGGGCGCTTGACTGCTCGATCGTCCGCGTGAGCGAGGGACTGTAACTGTGGCCCAGAAGATTCAATGCGTTGCGGTTCGACTCCGCCGACTGGATCGCCAGACCGCGGAAGCGAGAGCCGCCCCCCACGGGGACCTCCTCGTTGCGGCCGATCATGTCCATGTTGAGGACCGCGACGATCCGGTCCAGAGGCATCAGCGGCCGCTCCACGAAGGCATAAGCCCCCAGCAGGCCACGCTCCTCCGAGTCGAACGCGGCGAAGAGGACCGACCGCTTCGGGCGGTGCCCCTGCTGCGCCGCCTGTGCGTAGGCCTCGGCAATCTCGAACAGGCCCACGGTCCCCGAGCCGTTGTCGTCCGCTCCGTTGTAGATGCGATCGCCGTCGGCACCGTTGTGGTCGAGATGACAGGAGATCACGACCCACTCGTCCTTGAGCTTCGGGTCGCAGCCTTCGAGGGCGGCGACCACGTTGCGGTCGGGGACGACGTGGCGCGAGACATCCGTCGCGAGCGTGATCCTGGCGCCCTCGATCATGCCGTTCGACCCGTTCTGCGGCCGCTCCGACGATCGAGCCATTGCTTCGAACGAGCTCTTCCCCCCGCGGAGGAGCGTTCGGGCCAGACCTGTCGAGATCATCGCTACGGGAATCCGAACTCGCTCGGCCCAATCCTGAAGCGTGTATTGCAGGATCCGCGGCGGCTTTTCGGGCCAGAGGCCATGCGC
>JBAUOX010000083.1:0-4547 GCA_049579985.1 Isosphaeraceae bacterium
CCTTGTAGGATGCTTCAGGAGGGGCGGAGCGAGAAAACGCGGGGAACCCGACGAGGTTCAGCCCGCGCCGCGCCTAGCGGCGTCCTAGGCCCTGGTGCCGCCCCGCCGGCTTACGTCTGAATTGCAGCGTTTTGCCGATTGCGGGAATGGTCTCGCGGCCCTTCCTTTTTTGTTGGCAATGGGGCGTGACGCAGAGGAGAATCAGTCGCCGGGTCGCACTCTCAATCCCGGTCAGGCTGTTCCACGATACACGAAACATTCCGATGCCCGGCGAGAGGCATGAGAAGATCTATGCGCGTGAGTTTGGTTACCGAAACGTACTATCCCCAGGTCAATGGCGTTTCCCGGACGCTGGGCGAGCTCGTCCGCCACCTTACCGAGCGCGGTGACCTGGTCCAGTTGATACACCCCAATTATGGCGAGCCGGCCGGTTGGCCCGACGTTCACTTGGTCCGTTCGGTCAAAGTCCCCTTTTACAAAGAGCTCTATCTGCCGCTGCCCCCGTTCGGATCGGTCCGCCGGGCGATTGACATGTTCCGGCCCGAGGTCGTCCATATCGCTACCGAGGCAACCCTGGGGCTGACCGTGCTGCGCCATGTACTCCGCCGCAAGATGGTCACGGTCTCCAGCTTTCACACCAACTTCGACCAGTACAGCCGCCACTACCGGATCGGCTGGGCCAACGGGACGATCTGGCGCTATCTGCGCTGGTTTCACAACCGGACGAGGGAGACCTACGTTCCGTCGCTGACCACGATCAAGGGCCTTGAAGCCCTTGGCTTCGAGCGGCTGGTGCTCTGGCCTCGGGGGGTGGACGGCACCCTCTTCCGTCCCGACCGGCCGGGACGCCGGCAGGTGCGCCAGGCGCTGGGCTGGGGGCCGAATGACCTGGTGATCAGTTACGTGAGCCGGATCGCCCCCGAGAAGAATGTCTCCTACCTGGCCGATGCGCTGGCGATCGTGGCCGCCAGGCGGCCCGACGTGCGCATTCTGTTCGTTGGCGACGGGCCGGCGCGGAGCGATCTGGAACGAAGAATCGGCGCGATTGCCAGTTTTGCGGGTTACCGCATGGGCGAGGAGCTGGCCGACTATTACTCGGCCGGCGACCTCTTTGCATTCTCCAGTCTCACCGAGACCTTCGGCAACGTGGTTTTGGAGGCGATGGCGTCGGGCATGCCAGTTGCGGCTCTGCGTGCCGGGGGAGTCAGCGATACGGTGCAGCCTGGCAAGACGGGGCTGCTCGTGGAACCCACCGAGCCTCCGGCCCGGTTCGCCGAGGCCATTCTTGCACTCATCGCGGAGCCGGCCCGGCTCCGGGCGATGGCTGAAGCGGCCCGAGCCTACGCTCTCAGCCAGAGCTGGGACGCCATCATGGGCGAGCTCCGGCAGCGCTACCAGCTCGCCATTGACTTTCAGGCGAGTGCTTCGCCCGACGCCGCGATGAGGCCCTGAACCCGATCCGGGTGCGGCCCCTTGAAATCGCTCGAATGCGTTGAAATGCTCGCGCTCCACCCAGAGGCCCAGTCCGTTGTGCGCCGGCACCAGCCCGGAGGGCAGGTAGCGTTCGCGGAGGAAGGCGCGCAGGGCGGGAAACGGAGCATACCCGACGAAGATCAAGGCTGGGGGCCTGGCGCGGAGGGCCGACATGATCTCGGCGATGCGCGGCTTGATCAGCGAATGCTCCCGCTCGGCCTGGTCGCGAAGCAGGTTATCGACGAAGAAGTGGCGGGTGGCACCGTCAAGCTTGCCGTAGAAGTGGAGCGGGCTTTGCCAGCCCCAGATGTAAAGATGGGGATCAGGCCAGACGCTCGAGCGCCTGGCGAGCTCTTGGCCCAGGGCCCGGAGCACGACCCACTGGCCGCCTCCCTTGTAGCGAACCGTCAGCTCTTGCGGGGGAACCAAGAGATAGCTTCGAACCTGGATCACCAGGGTCGCTGCGATGGCCATCATCAGAATCAAGGCCGCGCCCAATAATCCGGCGGCCCTCCGCACTCTTCGTCGCGACGCTCCGCCCTTCGGCTTCGAAAGACCCATCGAGGCGCCCAGGCAATCTGCCAGTGCTGTGGCCACGACCAGGGCGATGCCCGGGGTCGGCAAGAGATAGTAGTGCTGCCAGTAAAGGCCGGGAAGGACGACCTGCAAGCTCGCCGCGAGGGTCCAGGCGGCAACCAGGCGGCGGCTCGCGGACGAGCTGGGTGCGACCAGCAGGTAAACCGTCGCGGGGACCGCGGCCAACCAGAGCGGCCAGCTTCCCGTCCCCCACCAGACGAGATACGTTGTCGAGCCGAACGGCAAGGGGAGCTGACCCGACGGATCCGCATTGCCGGTCAGCCACCGAACCAGGCCCGAAGGTGCCCCTGGCTCGGGCAGAGTGTCGGTCGCCAGCGCGCGACCATACTGCATGATGTCTTCGTAGGCCGCGGCTCCAGCGCCCTGGGCCAACAGGATGCCGGCGGCCAGGCCGACGGCAAGCATCAGCCCCAGCCCCAGGGCAATGATGTCGCCGACCCGCTCTCTCCAAGCTGGCCGCTCGTGGTCCGAGGTATCTCCCCGGCGCCGCAGGGCCAGGGCGGCGAAGTAAACCAAGGCGGGCAGGATGGCCACTTGCTTGACCAGCGTGGCCGCACCCAGGCAAACCCCGGCCGCGACGATCGGCCAGCGGCGAAGGCGGCTCCATGCCAGGATCAGGAGAGCCAGCGACGCTACCGAGAACAGGTTCATGAAATGCTCCATGTTCGATCCGTTACCGAACAGGTAGGGATCGGTGCTGAGCACGACAAATAGCCCGGCGGCCAGACAGGCGGCGAGCGAACCGTCAAGCCGCCAGCCGATCCACCAGACCAGGGCGATGGAAAGAAGCACGGCGGGGATCGGCAGCAGACGAATGGACAGCTCGTTGTAGCCTCCGATCGCCACCGCCAGCGCATAGAGCCAGTAGCCCAGGGGGGGCTTGTTCTCGGTCAGGTCGCGGTACATCACGTCGCCCCGAAGCATGCGGTGGCCGATGTAGGCATAGGCTGCCTCGTCGCAGTCGAGCGGCTCGGACGCACCGATGGCTGCCGGCCAGAGACTCAAACCGCTCGCCGCGGCAATGGTCGGCGCGAAGGTGTGAGCGCGGTACCAGGGCGACGCGACCAGGAGCACGACCAGGATGACGATCGACCATCGCTTCGGCGATTCCGACCCGCTCGCGTCCGTGACTCGTCCAGCCGAATTCATGAGTTCGCCTCTCAAGGAATCCGGTAAAGCTGGACCGGGTAGAACGGCAGTTCCCGCGGCGAACGGTAGAGCTCGCGGGCAGAGGTCAGCCCAAGCGTCGAGCGCACCTGATCGAGATAGGGGCCCCAGGTCTCGGGATCGACGTGCGGAGGCGGGTCGAAGGAACCCCAGAGCAGGTGCGTGACTCTGTACTGCCGGATGACCTCGTCGATTCGCCGCGGACTGTAGTTGCGCGGCAGGAGGATGGTGGTACGGTCGCTGGCGATACGTAGTTCCCAGGGAAGCCAGGTCATGATCCGTGCATCCGGGGGAACACGGTCGGGATGGCTTCTGATCCAGTCGCCGGCGGCGCGGAGGGCCGGCCAGTGGAGCTGGTACGGCTTCACCAGCCAGGAAGCGTCGTAGGCCCAGGTCGGGTCGGCCCAGACCAGGGCGATAAAGCTTGCGGCCAGCCAGGCCCAGGCCCGCCGGCCGACCTGGTTCCGATCGAGCCAGGCGAGCACCCCCGCGACGGCCGTCGGAATGGCCAGCAAGTAGGCCGGCAGGTAATACCGCCCGAGCTGCGCGACCTGCGTCACGTCCGGAATGCTCTTGAGCGTTGCCAGCACGAAGACCGCGAGGACCGTCGCGACCAGCAGATTCACGTCACGGCCGGGCCTCTCCGGTGCACTGTCAATCAGCTCTCCCGCGAACCCGGCGACCAGCGGCAGTCCCAGGATCATGGTCGAATAGACGGCGATGATCAGTAGCGACTTGAGCTTGACCCGTACAATCTCAGGCGCATTCGCGAGCGTGTAGAACTGGTCCGGCCGCGTGTTTCCCCTGTCGAAGTGGTGAACGGTCCACGAGAAATTGTATTCAAAGTAGTTGGTATAAGTATAGAACGGTGTGCCATACTCTCGGGCAGTGGCCAGGGTCCAGGGCAGAATGACGAGCAGCACAGTTGCCGCCCAGAGCAAGAACGTCCCAAGGCGGCCGCGGCCGAGGCGGAAGACGGCGTGCAGGCCCGCGGCGGCGATGAGCGCCAGCCCGGTGTTTCGAGCGAGGATGGCAAGGCCTCCGCAAAGTCCCGCCAGGGCTGCCCATGCCCAGACCCGACGGCTCGCAGGCGGCGTGTTCCAGGTCTCGGTGAGGGTCCAGACCGCCAGCAGGGCGGTCAGCGCGACCAGGCTCTCGCGAAGCACGAAGCCCGCGTAGATCGCGTGCACGGGCAGCACCGCCAGCACAGCCATGGCCCCCAGGCCCACCTCCCTACCGAATCGCCTCCGGCCGAAGAGGTAGAGCAAGGGCAACGTCGCCAGGTTGACCACGAAGCTGCACGCCTTGGC
>JBAUOX010000084.1:0-6068 GCA_049579985.1 Isosphaeraceae bacterium
TGGCGGCGAAGAAACGGCCCAGCAACCGGCCTGCGGCCAGCTTCCGCAACCGCGCCTGCCAGTTCTCGGCGTTGCTGCCCAGCCGCTCGAAGACCCCGGCCAGCTCACCGGAGATCACGGCTTTGCCAGCGCGGAACAACCGCCCGGTGTACTCCACCAAAAGCACGTAATTGCCCAGCGAGAATCCCTCGATCATCCCCTCGCGTGCCGAATCCAGCCGCCGGCGATCCTCGACCGGACAGAGCCACAGCCCCTCCTCCAGACCCGCCGCCGATGTCGAGCCCGGGACGCTGCCTGCTTGGGCGGCGTTCAGGTCTTCGGTTCGTCCCTGTTCCTTGACATGCTCGACCCGCTGCTTGATCGAGGTATGCGCGCTGGCCTCGGGAACCTCGGGGATGCCGGCGGCAACGGGGTTCAAATTAATGTAAGCACAGGTCGCCGGCAACGACTTCTCATCGAGGATCCCCACGCTCTTGAACCGGCCCTCGAAGAACGCGCCGCGGGTCTGCTCCTCGCCGTTGGCCAGCCGTGAGAGCGGCTCCTTCAAGCACTTCATGAACCAGCTCAGGCTTTGCAATCGCTCGCGCGCAGTCGCGACCCACCTGGTGTCCTTCAGCCGCGCCTGGACCCACTCCTCCGAGACCGGGGCCACCTGTCGCGCCTTGTCGCGTGGCGGAAAGAGGCGTCCCCAGCGTCGCACGACATCCTCAGCCGACCAGCCCCGGGCCACCTCCGGATCCAGCCGCACCAGCAGATGCAAGTGATTGTCCAGGATCGCAAACCCCGCGACGGCCACCGAGAAGATTTCAGCAAGCTCCTCGAGCCGATGTTCGATCCAGCTTTTCCGGTCGTGCATCCCTTCCCCGAGCAGGAAGGCCCGCCGCACGCAGCGCGTCACAAAGTGATACGAGCGGGTCATGGCAGGATCAACCAAATCGGCACGCGCAATCGTCATGGGCGGATCTCCTGGGATGACCCGCACAAGTTACCGAATCCACGTGAGTAGCCACGGGCTTGCTGAATCGACCTCATACCGAGTACGTCTGGTGAAGTGCAGGAAAGCGGCGTGACTCGGTGAAAAGTCAACTGCCCCATCTCAGTTTGACTCAGGGGAGTGAACCGTATGGTTAACGGGCGGATCGACGTCGACATCAACGACCGGTTGCTCTATATCGTTGGCCGGGAGCTTAAGTTTTGCGGCATTCGACTTGGGAGCGATCTGTATGTGACCGTTGGATTTCTTCATGTATTCCATCACGGCGAGACGGATCTCTCGGTCGTCCTGGGTACGGTCGTGTTTGAGCTTCTTGTCCTCGTCTCGTAGCTTGTCCCACGCCCGTTTCAAGCGACCGTTGATGGATTCAGGGTCACGCGCATCCCCGTACAGGTTCTCTTTGCCTTGTAGCAGGAAGTCGGCCATCGCGACCGAATAAGAATTGGCGGGTTGGATCCGCTCACCGTCGATCTCCCATTCCCCCTTGGCGCCACAGGCGATTCCTACTTTCTGCAAGAACCCGCCCTGATCAGGAATGCTCTTGCCCCTGTTGAGCAAGTCGATCAGAAGTCGGCCGTCCAGTTCGACGCCGACGACCTTCCCTTCGTAGGGAAGGATGCGGAAGACGTCGTACACACGGACGGTACCTGGACCGAGAAGGTCATCGATTCGAATCGACCCGCAGTTGTAGAGTGCTGCGCGGGCCTTGGGGACTTTGGCCAGCATGGCCTCACCAATCAAGTCTGTCAGGTTCGTTGACCTAAACCGGACGCTTGAATCGAGCCCGTCGAGGACAACATCAGATTGTGCGACGACTTGAGAGGGGTCGTAGCCGAACACCTCTTTAAGCCCTCGGTAGCCTCGCTCCTTCCAAAACTTGGCTAGCCGGTCAGTGCGACGGTCCACGTCGTCGGGCGCCTTGCCAGTGAGCGGGTCAGGGTCAGGGGCACCCGACACGGGCACAAACCGGGAACGGATCGATAGACGACGTGTCTCGGTGTCGAACGAGAGCCGATGCACCGCGACCGTCTTCGCGTTCGAATCTGCCTTGGCGATGGGCGCCGAATACCGCTCGGGCGTCGCTCGGCATTCGTAGCTCCTCTGGTGCTCGTGTCCTCCGAGGATCAAGTGGATCTGGGGGATCGCGGCAGCGAGCCTCCGATCTTGTTCGACCGCCAAGTGGGTTAGTGCGATGATCACATCGCACGACTCCCTCAACTTGACCACCCGATTGCGCGCCGCGTCAATCGGATCCTCGAACCGGACGTATTCGGGCCGGGTCGAGTTGATGGTCAGACCGATGAGACCGACACGGACCTCATTCTTCGCCTCGTCGACGATCTGGAGAACGACTTCCTTGGGAACACCCGGGAGGGATTGCCCAATGGAATCGGTTACGTTGCTAGAGATCCATGTGAACGCCGACTCCGTGATTCGTTTGCGGAGTTGGTCCTTCTTCAAGTCGAATTCATGGTTACCGAACGTCGCGAAATCGAGCCCAATCGCGTTGAGGACGGAAACCATTTGTCTGCCCGCCAACTCCTCACCGTCAATAACGGCGCTGCCGAGGGGTGACGGGCTGAGGGCGTCGCCGGAGAGAACCGTAAACGTGCGGGGGTTCTGCTCGACGAGCTTGCGCCGTATCTCTGCGACCCGACTCAGGCCGCCCAAGGTCTGGTCCCCGGGGCGCTCGATTTCGTAGACATCATTAACATGTAATATTGTGAATTGAACCGTCTTGTTGACGGTATCTTCCCCTCGGACAACTAACGGAAAAAGCCAGCTACAACCCACAACGACGACAGCAACAGAATTCTTTCGCATCTTTTTCCCTCCGACTACGCGTCAACCGTTCTTAGACCTCATGGAAGAAGAGACGGCAGCTCGTCCGCCGCATGGATTCATCGTGACGGGTGACGACCAACGATACCGGATCGAAGACCAATGAACTGCAGCCTTGGGTTCTCGGAATCGCCGACCACATCCAGGCGCTTCGGCGACAGTCCGCTGAAATCATCCATTTAAGAACCGAGGGCGGGCTAGTGCCGCGGTTCGGGATGCGAAAGCATGCCGGCAAAGTAATTGCCTGTTTAGATATTCGATGAAGCTTCGTCCGGTGCAGTTCGTCTATAGGGCTTCGTGGGGGCGCGGGTCGGCGACCACCTGTGGGCGGATAAGGTGTCAGGAATCCATTTCGGGCACATTGATGCAAGAAAGTCGTTTTTCGGTTCCTGACACCTTCTCATCGCCCCTTTTCCTCCCTTCACTATGAGCCAGGCAAGTATGTCAACAGAGGCCGAAAAGCGCAGAAGAGGCCACCCATAGTCTAAACTCGTCAGAGGCGGTCACCGACCCAGTGAACCCGGGGGGCGTATGGGCCGCCCCGTGTCGCGTTGTAGAGCTTCCGGTCGGCGGTCACTACCACGCAGCCCAGCCGCTCGGCGAGCGCGATGTACAGGCAGTCGTAGAACGTCCGCCGGGTCACCAGCGCGATCTCGAACGCCTCGTCGAGCAATCCGGCCGTCGGATGGCTCACGACCGGAACCTCGTCCACTGCGCCCCGCACATCCCGGGCCTGGTCTTCCGTCAGCTCGCCCCGCAGCATGACCTTCTTCCAGAGCGCGCTGGCCAGCTCGACGTAGAAGTGGCTTGGAACGTGGGGCTCGAACTCTTCACCGAGCAGACGGGCCGCCTCGCCCGAGTGAACCTCGGTGACGTACCATTTCAACCCGACGCTCGCGTCCACAACGACGGGCGTCGGGGCCGGGGTCGCATCGCTCATCGGGTGTCGCGGTCCTCCCGGATCAGCTCGGCTGAGTCGGAGTGGGTTCGGCCCGACAGGCGTTGCCGTATCTCCGCGGCGCGGGCCCTCGCCTCGGCCATACTGACCTGCTTCGAGGCCGCCACGAGGATCTCGCGCAACTCCGCCTCCAGCGAGCGGTTGTTGCCCACCGCGCGGGCTTTGAGCCGCTCGTACACCTGATCATCCAGGTCGCGAACCAGTGCGTTGGCCATCGGTCACCTCACCTGAGGAAACTGGGCTGCTTACGAAATGATAGCGTCAACGTCGGATGTCGGCAAGGGCGCCTCGGGTGCGCGGAATGGCAATTATGTTCGGTTACGACTGCGCTGACCCCGCCCCGGCCGGCTTTACGGCCATCCGGTAGCAAACGAATTCCGGAATGATGTGACGTTCTGCCCGCCTTGGCCGCCTCGATGGCTTCGAGTCGCTCGCCGAGGCGAGAGGGAAAAGGGGACGTCACTGAATTACGCCCAGCAAAAGGCAATCTCGGAGGGGAACAAGGGACATCGGAAGGGAACCTCGTCGCTCTGGCGTGTTCCCGGGACAGCAACGTAGCGTCCCGATCGGTCCTGCAGCGTCGACCAGGGCATCTCCGGCCACCTCACTCTGCGCGACCGCGCCGTGCTGGCCGAGGAGCGAGCGATTCGAGTGAGCCCCGACGGCTCTGGAGGATGGTTCTCGACGTCTATCCAGGCGACCTCGAGGCCATTCCGCGAGGGGAAGCATCGCGGTGAACCGAGGAGCTTCCCGCCAACCGCCGACAACCCGACAACCTCCGCTTCAGTCCGAAGCGTCTCAAAGGACACCGCCGGCCCCGTCCGAAAATGAGACGGCCCTGCGGCCCTGCTTCCCCGGCCGCCCTGCCTTGACGAACCGGCCAGAAACGGCCAATGTGTACCCAGACTGTCGCCCGATCTCCGGGTCACGGCCAGGAATTCCGGGTCTGCGAGCCGAAAAAGAACGCTTCTTCCCAATAATGTTTTTCATCGCCCCTCTCGCGCCCTTCACCTGGAGGACGGATTGATGTCCGAGAATGGTACTAACCCCATGCACCGCCGGGAGTTCATTCAGGCTGGCGCGGCCGCGACCGCCGCCGCCACCACGCTGGCTCAAGGAGTAGGGGCGGCCCAGGTTGCCGGCGAGCAAGCCGGTGCCGCCAAGAAGAAGACCGAGTTACTCCGCCGGGTGCTGGGCAAGACGGGCGCCGAGGTGACGATCCTCAACGCGGGTACGTGGCGCGCGCCGGATTCACTCGACCGTCTGCTGCGTTACTCGTTCCTTCGAGGCGTCCGTTATTTCGACACGGCCGCGGGCTACCATACCGAGGACCGGTTCAAGGCCTGGTTCGCGGCCCAGCCCGAAGTCCGCAAGCAAATCTTCCTGGCCACCAAGGATCACGTCCGCGAACCTGGCCAGATGGTCAAGCAGGTCGACAAGCGGCTGGCGGCGCTCGGAACTGATTATATCGACTTGCTGTTTTTTCACGGACTCGATAGCCGCCTGGGCCAGACCGACTGGCCCAAGAGGAGGGAGATGAAGGCGGCCGTTGAGGCCATCAAGAAGACCGGGAAAGTTCGCTTCGTCGGCTTTTCCACCCATGACCGCCTCAAGGCCGAGCAAATCCAGGCGGCCGCTGAACGCGGCTTCATCGACGTGATCATGCTCTCGTTCAGCCCCTTCCTGCCGAAGGACGACCCGATCAACCGCGCCCTCGACGCCGCCCACGAGAAGAACATCGGGCTGGTCTCGATGAAGCAGATGGCCGGCCACACAAAGGTCAAGGACATTGTTCCGGCGCTTCTGGAGCGGGGCCTCAACACGCACCAGGGGCTGCTCACCGCCATCTGGTCCGATCCGCGCATCTCCGCCACCTGCGTGACCATGACGAACACGGACCAGGTCAACCAAAACACCGATGCGGCCCGGAAGTTCACACCTCTGAAAGAGGCCGACATCCACGCGCTGCACGACGCCGTCTTGGCCGCTGGCCCAATGATGTGCGCCGACTGCGACGGCCGCTGCGGCCGGGCCGCCGGCACCAACGCGCGTCTGGGCGATCTCACCCGGTTCCTGACCTACCACGAGCACTTCGGCTCGCGCCGCCAGGCCCGCGAAAACTACGCCGAGCTCACCGACGTGGAGCAGAACTGGCGCGACGCCAATCTCGAAGCCGCCCGCGAAGCCTGCCCCAGCAAGCTCGACTTCGCCCAGCTTCTGCCCGAGGTCGATCGCTTGTTGGGCTGATCAATCCCCGCTGCCTCAGGCTATCTC
>JBAUOX010000085.1:0-13545 GCA_049579985.1 Isosphaeraceae bacterium
GCGGAGAGGGTACTCCCGTGCCGGGTACTCCCGGCCGAAGCGACCGGGCAGCCAGGCTGCCACCTCAGCGTGGGAGTGCCGGGCGGCCCGGATGGCCGCCACCATTCGCCAGGATGGCGCACCAGGCAGGCACGACGCCTGCCGATTGCGAGCTGGAGCACGATGCGACCGCCACTGACTGCGGGCTATGGGTGGCAACCACCCCGAGCCGCGGCGGGACTGTGAACCGGGGACGATCGCTCTTCGTCGGTACTCCGACTCGCCCTGGTCTGCGATTTGGGGCGGGTGGTCTGTCGTAAGTAAGGGGCGAGAATCCCTCGCACAACAGGGCAAGAGCCTTGGAGTAGGGGCGTGCGGTCGGGGCAGCTCGGGTCAATCCCGGTGTCGGCGGCACCCCGGGCCCGGGGGTTCAACCCGGGTCAAGCACCCAATCACCCAGGTAAATAACAGGCGGTTCATCCCCTCTGGGGCTCGGTGCGGACTAACGGGGTACAACGGCCGATCGTGGTATTTTTCAGTCTTTTCGTGAAATTCGTCGCGATCAAAATAAAAATCGGATCGATTAGTGTTTGCAGTCAAACGAACGGGCAAATAGGATTGATGTCTGAGATGCATCGTTCACGGCGGGCGACGCATCCGAGTCATGACGGCCCTATCGTTCGGGATTTCGGGCGATGGGGCTTTTCTGTTCCATCGTCTTCACTCGGCAGTAGGAGTTCGGCTCAGGGAGTCTACTTCACGCCGCTCCGAACTCGAAGGACTCGGCAATGGACACACCAGCAGCAGAACCCAGTTCCTACAGCACGTTTGACACCCTCTGCGGACTGGTCTTTGGCCTGGCCGTCCTCGTGCTCGCGGTGGGAGCCTGCCTCCTCTTGGGGGCTCTTGCCACCTACGCCAATCTGGAGTCCCAAGCACTGGCGGAGACTCTTGTCAGCTACGGCGTTACATGCTTCACATCGGGTATTCCGCTGCTCATTTTCAGCTATGGCGGCTGGATCTTCCTGGACGTCGCCCGAAACAGCAGACTCCAGGTCCAAAAGACCGACGAAATCCTCAAGCACCTTGCCGAAATCAATCCCAAGTATGAGGAACGCCTGAGGCGAGAACAGGAAGCCGCACAGCGTCGTGCCGAGGCAGAACGGGAAGCCGCACAGCGCAAAGCCGAGAAAGAACGCCTCGACCAAGAAGCCTTGACCAGGTGGAGGGCGGAGCGCGAACAGCTCGATCGTGAGCGGTTGGCCGAAGAGGAACGCCAGAAGTCATTGGCGGCAGAAGCAGCCAGGAAACAGGAAAACGAGCGCCAGCAGCGAATCCAGGAAGCCCGAAGCGACGCACAGCGCGAGTTCGATCAAATCCTCGCCAAGGCGCGGAAAGCGTACCGGCTCAGCGACCCTGCCCGGATAGAGCAACTTACCGATGAAATCTGCGCGGACATCGACAAGCTGTTCGCACGACTGGCCGATATAGACCAGCGTTTTACGATCAAGCTCACGAAGGAAATCGGCGACCAGTTTGCCCAACACCAATCATTCAACAGCCTGAACATCAACCTCGAGCCGGCCTAGGGGAACCCAGCAAAAACAGCGGAACGATCAGCCAGGGAACAGAAACGCAGCCTCTGGGCATCAGTCGATCCTCGGTGACTTCATGCTCACAATCGTCTGTGCAAAATGCGGCAGGGCCGGCCGGATTCCCGAAGCGTACATGGGCCACAGCGTAAGATGTAAGGCTTGCGGTTCAAGCTTCCAGACCGTCCCGCCCCATGCTCCACCCCCCGATGGACTTCTTGTCGCTTCGGAAGCAGTGCCATCACAGCCCCAACTCCCCACGACCCCGTCGTCTGCGAACCAATCCCAGGGTGATGAGAGGAACGAGACAAGGGAAACACACTGCCCCTACTGCATGAAGGTGATTGATCCTCCCCCCAAGAGGTCGCGGAAATGTCCGTTCTGTCGAGAGAAACTCATCCTCCGTAGGCGCAGGTTATTCACAGTTTCGCAGGGAGCAGAGTTCGACGCTCGGTTGGCAGCGGAGAGGGCCCTGAAAGAAGCGGCCCGGGAGGCAGAGCAAGCGCGATACGTTTGTTTGCCTGAGCAGCCGGCTTCTGAGGAACAGTATCGCCAGATCATTCGTCGTAATGCATACGTTTGGTCACTTGCCCGATTTGAGAACGGAAGGTTCATCCTGCTGCCGGAACAGGAACGCGAACGCAGACGCAAGTTCCTACAGGGCTTTCAAACCGAGTTCCGCAGTATCAACGCCCGTGGCAAGCTTGTTGAGCACTTGATTAGCATCGAGGATTGGGACCGAATTACAAAACTATCCTACGGCCGTATCAACCTCGTCACTGGACTGGTTGCGTGGCGGAAGGAGCCGATGCCCTTCGATACCAGCCTCTATTTTGGATTTGGTTCTCCTGAACAGAACGACGCCACCTTCAGGCGTCTTGGCGAGGCTTTCTTAACGTTTGAGCCTCCGTTTCCGTGACGAGAATCTGGATTAACTTGCGGATCTAGTTGAGCAGGGTCGATTTCGCAGCCCTGACCATGGCCACGATGTCGGCCTTTATCGTCTCGGGACGGCCGCCCTTACGATGGATCATAGAAGGAGAGGGGATCGCGGCCGACAAACACACGTGCATGAGAGGGGTCTCATCACCCATCTGGGAGTTTTTTCTTCAAGGTTTCCCTAAGCCGATGGGCGTGTTTCGAGGCTTTGCAGACTTTCTCGGGGTCGACGCGTTCCAGGAGTGGGAAGCCATCTTCAACCTTGTGGTATGCTCGCTTCTCGGTTCCCATGGCCTTGCCAACCTTCCTGGCGGCTTTCTCGAGCGCAGCGGTGATGGTGGCTTTGGAGATTCTCTCAATGTCGCCGTTGACCGGGGAGGGTAGGTCGTCAGTCTTCAGACCCTTGTCGAAATGCTCGACCACGGCTTCCCGGTCCGCCATGAACCAGGCTTCCATGCATTGGACCATCAGGTGAACTTGGTCATCCGTAGCGCTCTTAGGCTTCGGCCATTTGTCTCCTTCCCTTTTTCCCAGGTGGTCCCACGGAGAAACATGGGGCTCGACCGACTCCTCGGAATCGACCAAGAGGATAACGTAATCACCGGGCATGACTCCCTGCTGAGCCGTCCTGAACTTTTTGAAGGCTTCGCTTCGGCTACCGCATGCAACGACTTCGACGCGGTCTTTCCCCGGTAGCATTCGCTCGAAGAATATCCTAAATCCCTTCCGGCATTTGGTGAGAGAGGGGTCCCCAACCCCGCCCCCTTCGACGTAGATTGTGACGCTCACCAGCGGTTCCCTCCAATTTGGCCGCTCCTCCAGAGTTCGCCTAGCGAGTAGTTTTCCAACCAGACCTTCAGCTCGTTCGCATCAAGCCTGCGGAGCTTCGTCGCGCCTTTGACCTTCTCGCACACGATGACAGCTTCCGGAGCGCGGGTCAGGCTATCGACCAAGGTGCTGCTGTGCGTCGTCACGATGAGTTGCATCCTCGTTGATGCTTCACGCAGGAGATCGGCCAGCTCGACGACAATGTCGGGGTGCAGCCCGATCTCAGGCTCTTCGATGCAGACAAGCGGGGGAGGGTCGGGGTCAAGCAGGATGGCCAAGAGGCTCAACCAACGGATCGTGCCATCAGATAGGCGGCTGGCGGGGACCGAACTGTAAAGGTCCCTCTCTTCGAAGTAAATCTGCTGCGTCCCGGCTTCAGGGGTGACCCTGAGATCCTCGAATTCCGGGTAAAATGTGATCAGCTTATCCTTAAGCATTTTCTGGAAACTCTTGGGTTTCACCAGTCGGCTCAACACGGCACTCAAGTTCGTCCCGTCCCGGATCAAGTAATCACTCGACAAATCGGTTCGCTGAGGCTGTTTCGCAGGATCGACGTTGCCCATCCGGTAGATCTGAAATGAGCGGTAGAGACGAGATAGGGGACTCAGGGTATTGGCAATTTCCTCAAGCTGGTCCTGCCACAGGATCGATTGCGTGAAATTGACATCTGAGCGCTTGAGAAATCTCGCTCTCCTACGGGGCCTGACGACCGGGACGCCCTTCTCATAACCGAAGAGAGGCTTCGGTTGATGGCGATCTCCTCGAAACCTGAGAGCAACCGACTCGTCAACCACCTCGATGGACTGCTCTACGCGAGTGAAAGCGATCCCGTGCTTGAAGTGCCTTCCGTCCAGAAGTCCACCCGAGACGTCAAGCTTTGCGATGGGGATTGCTTCCGTACCTTTCCAGAGCCAATTCAAGATCCCTCCACTTTGGCCGATGTAACCGGACATTCCGCGCTTCGAGTTCATGCTGGCGAGTAGGGCAATCGTCTCGATCAGGTTGGACTTGCCCGAACCGTTGATACCGATCAGAACGTTCAGTGGGCGCAGCTCGAGCGGTTCGGCCGATTCGCCGAATGACAGGAGATTGCATACCGAAATCCGTTCAATCGGTATGGGCATCAGGTCTCGAACCTTAATCGTGGGGGGACAGAAGGCGGAGTGCCATTGAGTTCCTATCGGCGGGGCCAGCATAACAGAACGGAGTGATTGGGAATCCAGGACAGGGTCCAGAAGGGTTGTGACGAGTGGTGGGGTGGGTCGGTTCGTGCTCTGGTCAGGCAACCTCCTTGGGCTCAAGTCCAAGGTCCTCAGGAATGCGCGTTACTGGTGCGACGGGGAAGCATTGAGAATGGAGATCATCTTCAATCCGGGGCTACTCGGTTTCGTTTTCCTCCGGTCCGCCTTCAGCCTCTGGGCTGATCGCGACAGAATCGCTCGATGCCGATCGCTCGAGGTTCAATTCGAGTAAGGCGGCCAGGATTTGCTCATCGGTCATCGACGGGTCCCAGCCGTAGGCGTCGAAAACCGCCTCATCCAAGGCCTTGTGAGCGAGATCGAGCCAGGTCGGGCGCTTGTTGTAGAGCTTGGTCAGGGTCAGTTTGGCAACGTCGAAGACGTGGGCGTCCTTTGGGACCAAACGGCTGTAACGGACAGTCCCGATCCCTAGGTCGTCGGGATCATGGACGTAACGAGACCATGGTCCATCGATCGAGCCGGGGAACTCCAGGACTTCCGGTCGCGTCCACTCTGGAGGATTCAGCCATTTCGACCGACGATCATCCAGGTTCTTCGCGGATGCTTCGATCGCAGTTCGTTGCGCCTGCGTAGCTTCCGGGAGCGGAAACGTCTCAAAGCAGGTGGTGGGCGTGTAGCGGAAGCCACTTTCTCGCTCTCGGACTTGAGTTCCTTGAGACAAAGCCCAAATCTGATGGACGCGAGACTGCAAGAGCCCAAGGAAATAACCGTCCGATCTCGCGAACACGTACAGTTGATGATCGGGGCTTGGAGGGAAAGTGAGCCAACTAAAGACACGATGCTTGCAAACCGTTGGGGTGACGAGAAATCGATCCAGCGGGCGCAGAGCCGCCTTCATGTCGGGACAAGACCTGGCGAGCAACCACCATTTATCGCGCTGTCTGGGCTCCCGGTGCTCACGCCTCAAATGATAAACATTCGTACGGACGTATTCAAACGGCGATTCATAGAGCGATGCCTCTTCGAGAGGCATTTCACCAAAGTCAATGATCCACTGCTCACCGATCCTCTGCATCACCGATTTTCCGTTGGCATAAGGGAAGAGCACGTCGCTGTTCGGACAACCGGATGGGTTGGGCAGCTTGAGAAGATGTTGCGCGAACGACGGGGGAATATCGAGCGGTGCCTTCTTGCACGAACCAACGAATGCAATATTGATATTGTCTTTCATCTTCCGTGACTTCGTGATGTCGCTTCTCGACGCTAGATTGGCATGGACGCACTCGACGGTGGTTCCGTCGAGATGTTTTGCCTTCTCGGTGCCATCATCAAATCCGACAATCGAGACGTGGACGGTGGCTCCGTCCAGGACCCAGTTGCGATCACTCACAGCAAAGAAGATATCTCCGCTCTGCTTGATTCGTTTCAGGACTTCTCGGCTAGCACCCCCGCGAATGCCTTGTGTGGCAAGCAGCCCGGTACGACGGCATCGCCCGGACTGTATCTGTGACCTTGCTTTCTCGAACCAGTAGCAGCACAGGTCAGACTGGCCGGGGATTCGGTTGCTATAGAGATTCCGAAGCTTTGACACGTAGTCATCACCTAGCTCGTTCCTCATTTTCTTGTCCCCCAGAAACGGGGGATTGCCAACGATGAAATCCGCGTCGGGCCATGCGGGCTCTGCGGGATTCTCAGGATCCGTCAGGTCCAGGATCGCGTCCTTCTTCTCGAAGTTGTGAAGTGTCTGAAGAATCGGCTCATGCTCCACAGGGAAGCCGTTGTCCTTCTGCCATTGGATGAACCCGATCCAGACCGTCATCTGGGCCAGGTCGAACGCGTAGGGATTGATCTCGATCCCGAAGAGTTGATGCGGTCCGACCTTCAGCTCGAATTCCGCCAAGCCCCGGTGCCGGCACTCGATCAAGACCGCTTTCTCCAGGTCCTTGAGCAGTCGCAGGGTGACGTACAGGAAGTTCCCCGAGCCGCAGGCCGGGTCCAGGACGCGGATCGCTCTGAGGCGTTCCAGGAAGGCGTCGACGAGTCGCTGGGCCTCCTGGATATGTGACTCATCGGCCGGTCGGAAGAGGCTCTCTCCGAGGCGAGTCTCAATGACGTCGGGGGCCAGGGAAGCAATCTTCTCCAGCGCCTCGGTCCATTCGCGGCGTAACGGTGCCATGACGACAGGTTCGACCAGAGTGGCGATGTCCCGATAGCCAGTGTAGTGCGCCCCGAGTTGAGAGCGTTGGGCAGGGTCCATCACGCGCTCGAAGGAGAGTCCCGAAGATCGACGGGTCCATCTCGCTCCAGTCGAAGGCGCTCGCCTCGATGAGGATCGGAAGCTCCGTCCCCAACAGGTCCAGGGGCGTGGTGTTGTCGAACAGGTTGCCGTTGAAGTGGGGGATCGTCTCGCCGTAGAAATCCCCACCCTTTGCCATGGCCTCAAAGAGTCGGGTAATGTCCCGGTTGACAAACCGGGGGTCACGATTCGTCTTGTGGAGAAACTGGTTGAATACATGGTTCGGCAAGAGCCCAACGCTCTCGGCGAACATGCAGAAGATGAGACGGTCGAGGAAGTGGGCCACCTTGGTTGAATCGGTGAGACGACCCCGCATGATCGGGGCCAGCTCGGCCAGCTTCTCGGCGGCCTCTCCAGTGATCTTTTCGATGGTCTTCTCGGGCTTCAGTCTGTCGGGCTCGTAGAAGACGCAACGGAGTTTCTCCAGATTCGCGGGCGTAGCGAACGTGTCGAGCGTGATGACGTGGTTGGTTGTCGGGTAATCGGTGAACCGGGTCCGGATCTCGATCCGTTCCATGTCCGAGACGATGAGCAGCGGCGGGTTTCCGAGGTCACCGCTGTACTGAAGCAGTTGGTTGAACGCCTGGGTGAGATCCGCCCCTTTCTTCTTGTACTCCCACCCGAAGTACCCCTTCTTCCAGGCATCGGCAAACCCGTGTTTTCCCCCCTCCTTCTTGACCCGGCGCTCCGTCGTGAACGACAACCCCTTGGGATCGAGTGCTCCCGGCTTGGGATGGTGAAGCAGCTCGCAAAGGTCCAGGAAGTGCTCTTGCGAGGCGGATCGCTCCGTTCGTAGATTCTTCCGCCATTTGTCAACGAACGCAGCGGCATCCATGATTCGGATTCTCGGGAGCTATGTCGAACACGGGCATGGTCACTTCACCGACCAAGGAACGGAGGGGTTCGGGGTATGTCCATCGCCGTGACATCTCACCCCTTTTCGATCGACGGCTTGACCATCGCCACGATGCCGGCCTTCATCGCCTCGGGCAGCTCGGGCCAGGCATCGACCACGGCGGCCAGGTGGAGGTGATCCCAGTCCCCGGGACCGATCCGGTACCACGATGGCGGAATCGTCGTCTCTCCGAGGATCGACTTTCGAGCCGTCAGCAACCTGGCCGTTGGAATTCTTCAACGTCGATCTATCCCCTCACCACGCGGGCGCCGTCAGGTGGGACGGGGCGGATGAGGGTTCGCCGCGCCCACCGGAACGGCCATTCGCCGGGTCATGACTCCCGGCTTCGAACACCAGCCTACGGCATCCCAAATGTGGTGTGAACGGGGGTCCGACTCGAATTCCCGGCGCCATCCCCTCCCAGGGCGCGGCCCGATTCACCCCGGGGCGGGGTGTCTCAGGAGCGCGCGGCCTTCGGGGTGCTCAACGCCTTTCGCCTCGTAGCCACTCCCCCATCGCCACGAGCATCCAGCAGCCGACCACGAACAGCACGGCCAGGCCCGACTCCGCAAGCGGGGTTCCCCCCGCCGAGGCGCACCAGCGGACGAAGGCGGGGCGGGTCATGGCTTACCTTGTCCGGTTCTTGAACTTCACTTCTCTGCCCCTGGTCTCGAAGGTCAGGTTGTAGTGGTGGATGAGCGAGTTGGCCGGGATCATCAACTTGGCCAGGGCTACTCCGCCTGGCTCAATGACGGTCGGTTCCAAGTATGAGTACTCGGTCGAGACGATGGAGTTGTTTTGCTGCTCGAGGCTGGCGCTCACCTTGAGCCTGTTGAGTGTAGTGCCTGATGTGTTGCGGACCTTGACATAGATGTAGATGTGGCTGCCGGAGCTTGAATGTTCCCAGGTTGTGTCGAGCAGGTCCACAGTGAGTGCCTCAGGGGCGTCCTCCTTTGGCGTAGCTAGAGGCTTGCCGAATCCGGACGTCTTCGGTTCGGCATCATCCTTGTCCTTGGTCTCTTCCATTGGTCCCAATTTTGCCATGAATTCCGCCATGGTTTTGGGTAAGGGCACGCCGGCTTCCGCGAGCTTACTCTTGGCTGCTGCAAGAATCTTCGTGTTGGTGCTCACTGAGTAAGCGTACTGGTATTCCGCGATGGCGAACTTGGGGTTATCGTCTTCGAAAACCAAGCCAATGTGAATGGCCTCGGCGCTTAGGTCCCAATCATCTTGCAGATGTTTGGCTTTCTGCTGCAGGGAAAGCCCCCTGATGTAGAGATGCGTGCCAGCGAATTCACCTTCAGCGATGGCTCTTCCGTTTTTTGGTGCGAGCATCCCGGGATTTGTGGGCCTTCTTACTGGGCGAGGGCCGTTTTCCCCGGCATTCGCACTTATCCCCGGAAGATCCCCAGCGATCTCTGCTTCGTACACTGGTTCTTGAACCAGTTGCGCGTTGAAGAGAGTAGCTTGCGTTCTTGTCTTGGCTATTATCTTGACCTTGAGACCGGCGTGGAGACGGTACCGTTTGCCCTGCTTAATCAGGTATGTGTGGCCATCCTCCATGTGCCCGGTTACTCTGTTCACATCCGTGACCATCTCCGGGAATTCGATACCGATGTCGCCGAAGAAGGATAGCTTGGGTTGATCGAAGCCCATCCCGATTCTAGTAGAGTGGTCATTGTAGCCGGTTGGACGACCAACCATGGCTTCGTCGCCTGGCTTTGGCTTGTACAGGGGATCGAAGCTCTGGGCGTGGGCGGTCAGTGCCCACGTGAGGACGATCGTGCAACCGAGCAATGCGCGTGTCATCTTCTGCCTTCTTTCGCGTGTGCGCACCCTTGCGCGTGACGAGGCCACACAGGGCCGGTCTCCTATGCGTTGAGGTAAAAACTCGACATGATTGTCAGTCTAAGCCATCCAACCATCACTGTGAACTCAGAAGAGGGGGGGGCGATCCCTTTTCCCGGGGCGCGCGGCCCGATCCACCCCGGGGCGGGGTGTCTCAGGAACGCGCCGCCTTGACCATCGCCACGATGCCGGCCTTGATCGCCTCGGGCAGGTCGGGCCATGCTTCGACTACGGCGGCCAGGTCGGTGTCTTTGGGGGCGTCCAGACGGGGTTGATTCCCGGCTGCGCGCTTCCCCTGCGCTGCCAATGAGGGGGGCGGTTTCCGCAACTGGCTGGAGGGATTGTGACTTACGGAATCGTCTCCCCGGTTTTGAAGACCGGGCAGAGCACCAGCTACTGACACGCTCCCCGCTATGGGCTTTATTCTGATCGACCCTGAACTGTCCCGTCCAGAGCCCCGATTCGGCCTGTTTTTCGGGGTCTGGCCCAAGGTGAGGGTCGCGGGCAGTGCTGCTGCTGTTCCGGCGTCATCCGAATGATCCCGAACGGCTCCGTCCGCTGCGCGCTGTCCCTACGCTGCCTGGCACCGCCGGGCGTCGTGAGTCACCCTACGGGTTATGTGTGCACTTACCGGAGGTGCGAATTGAGCTGGCCGACTCGATTGTCCAGACTTCGTCGACTTTCTACGTTACGTGGATCTATTCAGATATCAAGGTCGCCATGGAATAAATAGGGACGAACCCGAAGGGCCCACATCTTGTGACGATGTCTGGGCTCGATTAAGTTGCGCGGCGATCTGCGCGCCGTCCTGCCGCCAGGCCACGCTCGAAACGCACGTCGCTGTGGCCTTGGGCCAAGCGGCGTGCCGCGCCGGTCTACGGGTGCGATTCTTCACGGCGGCGGAGTTGGTCAGCCAACTGGAGAAGGCGCAAAAGCAGTACACCCTGGACCGGCTCCTGGGCCAACTGGAGCGTGCGCAGTTGCTGATCTGCGACGAACTGGGCTAAGTGAGCTTGAGCCGCGGCGGTGTCGAGCTGCTGTTCCGGGTGTTCGCCGACCGC
Organism: Isosphaeraceae bacterium; assembly: GCA_049579985.1. GTDB lineage: Bacteria > Planctomycetota > Planctomycetia > Isosphaerales > Isosphaeraceae > Aquisphaera. The sequence goes on from JBAUOX010000085.1 coordinate 10,638, forward strand.
TACGAGCGTGCCAGCATGCTGGTGACGAGCAACCTGCCGTTCAGCGAGTGGAACCAAATCTTTCAGGGGGAGCGGATGACGGCCGCGTTGTTGGACCGGCTGACCCATCAGTGCCACATTTTCGAGATGAACGGTGAGAGCCACCGTTTTCGCGAGTCGATGAAAGCCAGAAAGAGTCGAAAGTCCGAGTGAACCAAAGTTGCCGCTCTTGCCCAGTATGGCTATCTTGAAGCATCAGGTGGGTCAGTTTTAGGCGCTCAGGGTGGGTCAATTTTAGGCGCTCAGTTCCACCAATGATCGATCGATGAAGAGATTGAACTGGATCGAGCCGGGAGCTATGATAGGTTATCCAGGGACGAATTGACAAAGGTCCAGAATTCATTAGAATCCAAAGCCTGTTCGTGTCACGGGGGATTAGCTCAGTTGGGAGAGCGCTTGCATGGCATGCAAGAGGTCAGGGGTTCAAGTCCCCTATCCTCCACTCTTAAATCCTTACAGGACAAGGACTTACGACAGCTAAGAATTGTACCAATCCTGTACCAAACAGGCTGTACCAATCGCTGTACCAAATCGGTAGGCTCGGCAGGAAGAATACCCGCCGGTAATGAGCCGGAGGTTTGCGGGTCATGACCCACAACGTCGCTCCCTTTGACCTGATCCTCAAGAGATCGGGATAGAAGCGCCCTTAGCCGGGGCTCCGGGTCACATATAAGCTCTGGCCGGAAACGCTGGAACTGCTTCGCACGTTCGGCTCGACGGAGGGTGACCACCTACTGTCATCGGAAGAGGGAAATCGACTTGTCTCTTATGAGACAGTCAAAGCAAAGCTACGCCGCTACGATCTGATCGGTCAGGCTTACAACAAGGTGCGTAAGCGGGCGGGCATCGCCAAGGCGATCAAGGTGTTCCGCAAGACCTCGGCGCACACCCTCGACCGCCATCTGGTCTACCGGGCCTTCTGCCCCTACTTTCTCGCCCACGCCCCCAAGACCGTGACCGAGATCTCCTACGTCGGGACTCCCCCCAAGGAACTCTTCTTCGAGGCGATCGACTGGCTCAGGGAGGAGTTACTCCTGGGGAATAAAGATGGCCGGTGTTACGCCCAATAGCGTCTTGGCTCAGAACCTCGATCGCCTTCTGGCTTTGAAGGGACTCGGCCGCAAAGAAGCCGCCGAGGTGATCGGCGTCCCCTACAAGTGGCTCCGAAGGGCCGTATCTCAGGGCTTGGGAAGACCCGATCAACGGAACGCTGCCCACCTCCAGAGGGTAACCACTTTCTTCGGATTGCGAAGAATCGACGACCTCTGGCGACCCTCCCTCGTCGAGTTGCGGCTTGCTCCCGATCGGGGAAATCAGGAGTCGAACGGCACGTGTCATACTCGACGGTCAGCGACCCTCGACAAACTCGATGACCTGCTTGCCACCGGGCAGCATGATTACCTCTATGACCTCATTGACGACCTGCATCGCAAGGCGATTCCCGAGACACCCCAAGAGGACGAGACCGACGAGGAGGTTCACCGACAGACTAACCTCCAACACGTACTGATCAAGTGGACGGGCAGCAAGCGGCGACAGGCCAAACATATCGTCGCCCACTTCCCCCGCAAGATTGCCACCTACTACGAGCCATTCCTGGGCGGAGGTTCCGTCCTCTATGAGTTACTGGGAACCGACATCGAAGTCGGGCGGATCGAATGCAGCGATACCTGCGCTCCGCTAATGAAGCTATGGACGGTCGTCTCTAATGACCCGCACGGTCTGATCCGCAAGTACGGAGAGATGTGGAGAAAGCTCCGGGAAAATGGCGAGACCTACTACTTCAAGGTCCGTGAGGACTTCAATCGCCTTCAAGACCCATACTTGTTCTTCTTTCTCTTGCGGACTTGTCGCACCGGGCTGGTCCGTTTCAACCAGGCGGGCGAGTTCAACAGCGGGTTCCACGACGCCCGCCCCGGCATGTCTCCCGAGCGGGTCGAGGCGCTGGTCGCTGACTGGCGACGGAGACTCGACGGGAAGAACGTTCATTTCTTCACACGGGATTATCGAGAGGTGACCTCGAAGACCGGTGATCTCCTTTACCTCGACCCGCCCTACCAGAACGAGACCAGCCAGTATTACTCGGGCATGATCGACTTCGCTGGGTTCTTCAAGTGGCTGCGTCGGCAGCGAGGAGACCACTTGCTCTCGCTGAACGGGTTCCTCGGCAACGAGGACCGGACAATTCCAGTTCCAGAAGAATTGTACGACGAACATGTCCAGATCAGGAACGGCGACAACCCGTTCGACCGCCTCAACGGCAAGGCGACCGGAGCGGTGACCGACAGCCTCTACATAAGGGCTCGACGACCGGCTGGGGGACTTTGAGGATCGACTGTCCAGTCACCATCGAGAAAATGAGGCTCTGGTCCTCGAAGCCGATACTCAACTCACCCTTCTCGTAAACTCGCCCTTTCCCCCTGTCTTTACTTGTCTACCTGGACAAGCCAATCGATCCATTTCCTCGCTCCCTCTCCAAAGGGTTCAGGAGTTCAGTAACACCCACATCCCACGCCGTCGAGTGTGGCGGTCGAGGCTGCGCTCGATGAATGCATTTGACCGCAGAGCGTCTCCCTGACACCAACGAACCCTTCGGTTCAGGTGGCAAACCACGAAGGAGACCAGGGGCAAAGTGCCGGTTGAACCGACACCATCGAAGGGCTCAGCCGAACCACGAAGGAAGAAACGGACAATGGACTCACCGATCGACACCATCGAAGGGCTCAGCCGAGCCACGAAGGAGACCAGGGGCAAATGCCACAAGATTGACACCATCTAAGGGCTCAGCCGAGCCACGAAGGAGACCAGGGGCAAATGCCACAAGATTGACACCATCGAAGGGCTCAGCCGAGCCACGAAGGAGACCAGG
>JBAUOX010000086.1:0-5459 GCA_049579985.1 Isosphaeraceae bacterium
AGCAACTTAAGACGAAATGCCAGCCGCCTGCCCTCCGCGCTTGGGTGGCCGACCGCGCCGCCGTTGCACGGCTCGAGCCGGATGACCCCGCAGCCGCTTCTGGAACGACTCATCACCCGCTACCCACCTTATTGCAACTTCATGGGTTGTTTTACACATGAGTCGCAACCTGTCAAAAGTTTGCGTACAGTGTCACTGCGGTCTAAGCCGACCAGTACAGGCGGAGGCAGCCTATCTTGACGGTCTGGCTCGCTACCAGGAGCTAGGCGGAAATCGGCAGCCCGCTCGGCCATAGTCGTTACGCCTCCGCTTCTCCTGAGCCTTCATCGTCGCCGGCATCCTCTTCGACGCCGAATTGCTCCGCCAGGATGCCGGCAATGTCGCGCGCGCCGTGCAGTACGCGGACGATTTCGATCCCGCCCTTAGCCAAACGGTAGAAGACGAGATCGTTTTTGAAACGGGTGATAGGGAAGTAGCGGAGCTCGGCCAGGGCAGGGTGATCGGAATCGTAGCGGGTGCCTATGCCGGGCGGAGCGGCCAACTGGCGAATGGTCGCCTCGGCGGCGTTGAGAAACCGCAGGGCGGCGCGGGGATTGTGTTGGCGGATGTATTCAGACCGCAGCTCCAGGTCGCGTAGAGCCCGCTCATGCTTGACAACCCGGCGTTTTTTCATCCTTGGGATGCAAGTTCAGGGTCTTTGTCATAGATACGCTGCCGCAAGGCGCTCCAATCGGCATCGGTCATCTCGCTGACAGGGCTTTGCAGCCCTTCCAAGAGCTTGGCTTCCAGCTCCTGCTTGGCCTGCCGTTTCTGGGCATCGCGGATGAGAGCCCGTAGATATTCGCTGGCGGAAGCATACCCCTCCTGGGCCATCTGGGCTTCGACAAACGCCTTCATTTCGTCGGGTACGGAAATATTCATGGTCGTCATACGGTATCCTCCATTTGAGCCCATCGTACCATCATTGGCAGATTTTGCCAAGGAAAATCCCCTTTTTCACCCACGCTTGCACCGGCTGGCTGGTCGTGCTATAAGCCTGTAACACTGTCCTGGGACGCCCGTCCGGCGATTTGTTACCTGTTTCTAGCCTGGGCTGGGATCGGCTGGGATTGGTTCCCCTCCCTCCCACTACGCCGATCGGCGGCCGGGCGCGGGCGGATGGAGGACGACCGCGAACCGGGCGTCGATGAATCTCTCCTTGCGGTAGTCGCATACGACCGTCCACCCGGTGAGCGTCTCGGGCCGGTCGACGTCGGCGAGCGAGAACGTCAAGGTGCCCTGCTGAGCCAAAGCCTGCGCACGCTCGACACCTTGGGTATCTTGGAGCCGAGCGGTGCAATCCGCCTTGGTGAGGATCAGGGCACCACTGAACCATACGATCAGGGCCGAACCGTGATCGGCCAAGCGTTGCCACCGGTAGTCGACTTGGACGCTGAGACCTTGCCGCAACTCGACTTCCCCGATGTTGTGGACAGTGACAATCTCCAGGTAGGTGAAGGGGATTTCGTCCGACCAGTCGAGCTCTCCATGTGGTGGACCGGAGGTCGTCTCTTGGCCAGCACCGAGGCTGGCCAGAGCGAGTTCGCTGTCAGTAGGAACCAGTTCAGGCCACCTAGCTTCGGGTTCCCTCCGGTGTTCAACCCCATCGTCGGGACCATTAGCGTGCGACCCGAGTTCGGGGAACAAGGAGGCCATGACCTTTCGCACGATCGCGCGGGAGTCGAACGGTGGGGCATTCCGCGCTCGAGCGAAGCTCTCGTCGGTGTTTCGCACCGCCTGCTGCCAGTAAGGAGGAAAATGGGTAGAGATCTCATCCCATACGTCTGCCAGCACAACCGGATCAATAGCGAGGACGGCCAAATCTCCTGAGTCCAGCGCGGCTCGTCGAGTTCTGGGGACACGAGTTCTGGGGACACCATACGCAATTCCCGGCGTCAGTCCCTATGAATTATGTATGGTGTCCCCGGAACTCGTGCAATAGGGTAGGGGGCAAGCGGCGAGATGTGTTAACTTGCCCGCTATTTGGCACGGTTTCCTCGGAGCTATTTGGCACCCTGCATGAAGGTGTGACGAGTGTTGGGTCGTCGCGGCAGCGGTTACAGGGCGGGCTGGTACACCTGGTCAACGGATGCCGCGGCGACCCCGAGTTCGGTGGCGACCGCGTCGACCGCGTGCTGGGCGACCTTGAGGTCTACCCGACCGTCGGAGGTGAAGAATGGGCCGATGTAGCGCTTGTAGTATCGCTGAACTTCATCACGGGTCAGCCGGCCGAGGAACGAGGCGATGTAGTCGACGGCCAACTGGGGTTGTTCGGCGATCGTGAGAAGGGCTCGCTGGTTGGCCCGCACCAGCGCCTGCAGCGCCGGGTTGTCGAGCGGGATACGAGTGGGGTCCACGGCGATTCCCACGGTGGGGATCTGGAAGTGGTCGCCGACCCAGGACAGGACCGAAAAGCCCTCCTCGCCGGCGACCTGTTCGGGCGCTAATGTGCTGCCCACGTAGGCCGCATCGATCGAACCGTCGCGAAGGCCCCGCAGATCCATCTGGTAGTCACCCGGGGCTCGTACGACGCACTGCAGGTCGCGATCGGGGTCGAGACCGTGCCTGCGCAGCACGATCCGCCCGAAACAGCCGGGTGCGGTGCGGGGTGGGTGGATCGCCAGTCGGCGCCCGCGAAGATCATCCATGGATTTCACCTCGCCACGCCCGAGGAACCAGAACAGCGGACGATGGGTGTTGACGGCCAGCACATTCCATTGGATGCCCTCGGTCAGCCGCGACAACAAGGCCCGGCCCAAACCGATGGTTGCGCCACCACGCAGGCGCTCGGTCTCCCACCTGATTCCGTCGCGGATGGCGACGTGGACACCCTCATCCTCGAAATATCTCTCCTGATCGGCCACATACGCGATCAGTTCTTCGTGGATACCACGCCCGACGTAGGTCAGATCGATCGTGTGCATCGGCGGAATAGCCTTTCTCTCAATCTCGGACAGTGCGCTCGCGATCGTTGCGTTCAGTCCATTGCAAGGCCCCCGTTGACCGGAAGGTAGTGGCCGGTGGTGAAACCGGAATCCTCACTTGCCAAGAACGCCACCGTCTTGGCGACATCGTCGGGACGGACCAGCCGTCGCATCGGCGTGGCCGCGGCGAGCTCGCGCATCCGCTCGGTTGTTAATTGCTCGGTCACCCTGGTTCCCTCCACCGTGGCCGGTGCGACGAGGTTGGCGGTGATCCCGTGCGGTGCCAGCTCCAAAGCGACGTACCGCACGAACTGGTCCAGGGCCGCCTTAGCGGTGCCGAGCGTGATCATCCCATCACGCGCACGACGCGACAGCCCGGTACTCAGATAGATCAGCCGACCGTATCCGCGCGAAACCATTCCCGGCACAACGGCCTTCGTTATCAGGAACGCGGCACGCAGTTCGCTGTCCAGCTTGCCGCCGAGCTGCTCCCAGCTCAGCTCGGCGAACGAGGTGATGGCAAACGGCGTCATCGCATTGTGCACGAGCACGTCCGTCCCACCCCACCGCTGATCGATTTCATCGACCATGGCGGTGACGTCGTTAGGCACGGTGACGTCGGCCTTAATCGCCACGGCTTCGCCGCCGGCCGCGACGATGGTCGCCACCACCACCTCGGCCTGTGGTGCACTGGCGCGGTGGTTCACGACCACCCGGTACCCGTGTTCGGCCAGTACCAATGCGGTTGCCGCACCGATTCCCCGGCTGGCTCCCGTGATTAGGGCGACTCGTACCATCGTCCTTACCTCCTCTCAGGACTGGCCTCTGTTCTGTCGAGGCCGCGCGGTCTGCTGGTGAGGGTCGACGTCACGCCGATTGGAAAAGCCACTCTGAAGAGCGCCGCAAATCGGATGCCTGACTGCTAAGTAACTATCCGAAAACGGGGTGTAACCCCCGTAAAATCCAGGACTTGAGAGCGTTTTCGGATAGTTACTAAATAAATACGGAGGCCACAGAACGAAGCGGCGGTTACCGTCTCGTCGAGCCGTCTGCGCGTCCGGCAGGTGTAGTTCTCAATGATGCCTGTGTCGACTGTCCAGCCTGCGATCCCGGCCAAAAAAAGTTCAATAGCCGTCCAGCCGCCCCGATTTTATATTTCGAGTTCGACCGAAGCAAGCTCGGATCAACCGACTTCGGTGACGTCGGACCGAAGCGGGCAAGGGCGTAGCTTACGCGCTTCGGCTCCTTGAACCCTAGCAGAATCCAATGGTTATCGAAGCGATCGGCACCCGAGAACAGGGTAGGCGATTCGCTTACACGGAACGCCATTTGCACAAAATGGAGTGGGACGTGCCGACTCGGGGGCCGGTCACCGTGCGCCCGGAAACCGTCTCCGTGTAAACGGAGCCTCTCGACAGAACCGCTGCGCTCCGTGCTGCGCACCCGCTCTGCGGCCCTGCCGCCCGCTATCGCAGGGTTCATGGGCGCTGCGCTCCGTTACCTGGACAAAAAACCAATTCGGGGTTGGCGATTTCTCGGATTTCGTTCCGGATTTTTTTTAGCATACCAGTCGGCCGGTGTACAATTCGTCTTCAGGAAAGCCGGGTGAGGCCCCGGATAACGTGGTCAATGCTCATCTGGGAAATCCCGCCAGAGAGTGCATGAGGAGGAAGCACATGGAGCAGAAACGACTAGGCAAGCAGGGTTTGATCGTCTCCGCGATGGGACTCGGCTGCATGGGTATGAGCGATGCCTACGGGCCTGCAGACGAGGCCGAGTCCATCGCGACCATCCACCGGGCCCTGGAACTGGGGATTAATCTTCTCGACACGTCGGACGCCTACGGCCCGTTCACCAACGAGGATTCAGCGTATGGGCGAGGCCGCCGGCATCCATCACCAGCGCCTCCGCCAGCGCGTCAACCGGCGCGGGCTGCGACCGCCTGATTTGGGCGAGGATCGCGCGTTGCGTCGTCTACAGCCCGCTCGGCGCGAGGGCCGCGTCGTAGAGCTGCGATATCGGGCGAAATGACTTCCGAATCGCGGTGCAATGGCAACGGCTCTCCTCTCTAGATCGACCGGGCTGGATCTTCTCCGCCATCTGAAGGTCTCCGTCTTGGCGCGTCTTGATTTATCAGCAATACGCAGCTAATATTTTCGAAATCGCAATCGTACGTGGGCAATTTCGCTCGGCTTTCTCTGATCCGCGCGTGCGAAAGGGGACGAGATCATGCCACTCGTTCGAATCGACTTGCGCAAAGGCAAGGACCTGACCTACCGCCAGGAGATCGGCCGCGTCGTCTATGAGGCGATGGTTGCCGTCGCGGGGGTGCCGGCCAACGCTCGCTTCCAGGTCGTGAGCGAACACGACGCCGACAACTTCCTCTTCGATGCGGGCTATCTCGGCGTCGACCGCAGCGATGACTTGGTCATCATCCAGATCACTTGGAACGAGGGCCGGACGGTCGACCAGAAGAAGGCGCTCTACAAGGCGATC
>JBAUOX010000087.1:0-1535 GCA_049579985.1 Isosphaeraceae bacterium
GCACGGGGCGGCGGGGGCGAGACACGGCCAGCGACGAGGAAGACGCCGCGCTGAGCGCCTTCGAGAGCCTGTGCATGGGCCTGGTTCGAGGTCAGTTCCCGCAACTGGCCGACCGCGACGACCTCTGGCGGCTCCTGGTGGTCATCACCACGCGGAAGGTCCGAGCCCAGGCTCGCCGCCGGCTGAGGCAGAAGCGCGGTGGGGGCCAGGTCCAGCTTGCCTGCGACTTCGACGAGGCCGACTCCGACGACGATCTCCTCGCCCAGCAGGCCGTCGGCTCGGAGCCGACTCCCGCGTTCGCCGTCATGGTCGCCGACGAATATCGAAGACTCCTCGACCGCCTCGGCGACGACGTCCTCCGCAAGGTCGCCATCCGGTTCTTCCGTTTTAAAGTGCGAGGCCTGGGATTTCTCACTGTTTTGTCGTAGCCAGTCCTTTTGTTATCATGCATCAGGAGACGTCTCTGATCACGGAGGGGCCATGGCTAGGATCACCATCGATGTCGACCTTACTCCCGAGGTGGAAATCACCGGTTACCAGCGGTATCAGGACGGCCATGGCTTGGAGGTGCGGTGGCCCTTGCCCGCACGATGCCGTTGTGAAAAATGTGGCCACGACGACGTCGCCCACATCGAGTTCAAAACAATCCCCCAGGCGATCAGGGACCTCAACCTGTGGGAGCAGCCCTGTTTCTGGATTTACCAAGCTCCCTTCCATCGCTGTGCGCGGTGTAACTACCGGCAGCACATTATCCCCCCGTTCAAACGCAAGGACGTATCCTACACTTATCGCTTCGAGCAGTTCGTGCTCCGCTCGCTGATCGGCAGCACGGCGGAGGAGGTTGCCCGTCGCTTGGGAATCTCGGCCGAGACGGTAGACCGGATCGTCGAGAATCAATTGACCGAGGATCGACAGATCGATCCCCAGCGTGTGATCACCGACATTGGGCTGGATGAATTGAGCTTGAAGAAGCGGCATCGGCTCTACGTGACGTTAATGACCGATCTGAGCGACCCGACGCGGCCGCAGATCTTGGCGGTGGAGCGTGGCAGAGACACGACGGCGACGCTGAAATGCCTGGATCGGCTCACGCAGGAACAACGCCAACAGGTCCGCACCCATCGGGTCGACATGGGGCCGGCTTATCCGGCGGCGTGCGCCCTGAGGTTGCCCCACAGCCGTGCCGTGACGGATCGGTTCCATGTGGCTAAGAAGTTCAACGAGGTGGTTGACAGCTTGCGAAAAAATATCACTCGAGAGTACAAGGCGAAACTGACCAAGGACCAGCGAAAAGCCTTTCGGTCCCAAATGTGGGCCTTCCGCCGCGATCCCGAGAGTTTGAGTGCCGAGGAGAAGCAAGCGTTGGAGGCCCTCTTTGAGAAGATCCCGGCGCTGAGGCCGCTGTACAAGGTTCGTCTCCGGTTCAAGGAGATCTTTGATACAGCGCGCGACCGAATCACGGCCGCGCGCTGGTTGAGGGAACTGCGCCGTGAGTGCGGCCAACTGGGTCTGGATCTCGGTTCGTTTTTCGAGAC
>JBAUOX010000088.1:0-13528 GCA_049579985.1 Isosphaeraceae bacterium
ATCCAACATCGTGGTGAACCGGGTCACTTCCCGCCCGGGTCTGTCGAAGGACGAGCCGGCCCGCTCCCTGTGCCAGGGGGGCTTTCTCTTTGACACCATCTCAGCGATCGACTATGTTCAGACTCCGTAAGTTGAGGGACTTTTAGGCGATTGGAATCGGACAGGATGCGCGGCTGCCCGATGGAATTCCCGATTCCGACGGCCTGGCGTCTCACTTCACTTCGGAAACGCGTTGACTCATGTTCTCACTCCTTGCCAGCCTGGTCCAACGTCACTCCTGGTTCGTGGTGCTGGCCTGGGCGGTTGTGGCTGTTCTGCTTTTTCGGTACGCGCCGCCGTGGGACCAGGTGACCAAGGACGATGACGTCCGCTTCTTTCCCCGCGACTATCCCAGCGTCATTGGTCAGGACCTGCTCGAGCGAGGTTTCCCTCAAGACGCTGCAAGCTCCCAGTTGGTTGTGATTTATGAACGGAGCAGCGAACCGCTGAGGGCAGCCGATTTCGCCCTGGTCGAGGAGCGAGCCGCCGACTTCCACAAGTTCAGCCAGGCGAACCCTGAGTTGGGGGTCAAGAAGCTCGACACCCACAGATCGCCCGTGATCGGACCGCGCTTGATCGGCAAAAGCGCCGAGGGACCGGGTCAGGCGGTGCTCACGATCGTCTCGCTGCGGGGTACATACCTGTCCAAGAAGACGAGGGTCGCAGTGGACCGGATTCTCGAGTACCTCCAGACTAATCCCCCTCTGCCTCAGGGCCTGCGTCGGGCGGTCACCGGGTCTGCGGTCGTCGGCCATGACATGAACACCGCGGCCAACCAGAGCATCGACAGCACCACCAGGACAACCGTCTGGCTCGTCGTGGTGATCCTGCTGATCGTCTATCGCTCTCCGCTCCTGGCAATGATCCCACTTCTGACGATTGCCCTCTCGGTGGTTGCGTCCCTGAAGGGAATTGCCCTGCTGACGGAGGTCCCCGGAATCACATTCCAGGTGATCAATATCACGCGCGTTTTTGTCGTTGTCGTGCTCTTCGGGGCCGGTACCGACTACTGCCTGTTCCTGATCGCCCGCTATCGCGAGGAGCTGGGGCGAGGCCGATCGCGGGCCGACGCGCTGCGTGAGGCGATCGTCCAGGTCGGCGCGGCCCTGATCGCCAGCGCCGGGACGGTGATCGTCGGCCTGGGAATGCTCTACTTCTCGGACTTCGCCAAGATCCGGTACACGGGGCCCGCGATCGCACTGAGCCTGACGGTGGCCCTCGTCGCCGCGCTGACGCTGGCGCCGGTGTTGCTTTCATGGCTGCGGGGAGCGATCTTCTGGCCGTTCAAGCCGCCGCACCACGAGAAGGGCGCCGATCCCGAGGCGGAGAGCCTGGAGCAGATCCCCATGACGGGTTTCTGGGTCCGCATCGCAGATCTCGTGGTCAAGTATCCGATCATGATCCTGACCTTCTGCCTGGCCGGCCTGATTCCGCTGGCGATCATCGGCGCCCAGACCAAGGCCAGTTACAGCCAGCTCGCCGACCTGGACCCGGACCGGCCCAGCGTCATCGGCGCCGGCGTCATCCGCCGCTTTTTTGCAGTCGGCGAGCTCAGTCCGACGGTGGCCCTCGTCGATAACCCACGAATCGACTTCCGGTCGCCGGCAGGGCGCGACGCCGTCCAGGAAATGAGCCGCCGACTGATGTCCATCCCGGTCGTGGCCGAGGTCCGCTCGCTGTCCCAGCCGCTCGGCAAGCCGCCGGTTCCCGACAAAGATAAGACGTTCCTCCAACGCCTTGCCGATCAGGCCATGCGCGCGGCCGCCGATTCGCGTTACGTCAGCACCAATCCGCTCAACAAGGCAGATCTCAACCACATCACCCGGTTCGACATCGTCTTCCGGTCCGATCCCTTCGCCCAATCGAGCCTGGAATCGCTGGAAGACGTGCGGGAGGTCTTGAACGCCGCAACCCGACCCGGCGAGCCGCTGCACGGTTCGGCTGAGATCGGCCTGGCCGGGTCCACCTCGGCGGTCAACGACCTCAAGAACGTGACCACCAGCGACCAGCAGCGGATGTACATTCTGGTCACGCTGGGGGTCTACGCGATCCTCGTAGCTCTCTTGCGCCGGCCCGGGATCTGCCTCTACCTGATTCTCACGGTTGTGCTGGGCTATCTGGCGTCGCTGGGCGTCACCGACCTGGTCTTCCGGTCGCTCCATCACGGTACCGAGCCCTGGGGCGGCCTGGATTGGACGGTCGGTTTCTTTCTGTTCGTGATCCTGGTCGCCGTGGGCGAGGATTACAACATCCTGCTCATGGCCCGCGTGATCGAGGAAGAGGAACGGCACGGCATCACCGAGGGAACGCGCCTGGCCGTCGCGCACACCGGCGGCATCATCAGCTCGTGCGGCCTGATCATGGCCGGCACGTTCGGTTCCATGCTCACCGGCACCTTGACCTCGTTGCGCGAGCTGGGCTTCGCCCTGGGCCTGGGAATCCTGCTGGACACTTTCCTCGTCCGTCCGGTCCTCGTCCCCGCCTTCGTCGTCGTCATGGATCGTGTCCGGGCTGCGCGGCGGGCAGAGCAGCTCGCTCGCAAAGCGGCCGCCGCTGAGAAACCCGACGTCAACCCGAAGCTTTTCGCCGAGGCCAGCGATCAGGAAGAGAGCGACAGCCGGCTCCGCCCCGAGGCCATCGACTCCTGCCTGGGCCAGTTTTACGACGAGTCATGAGTCGACCTCGGCCCGTACGTCCACTGTCGCCTTGCCGTAATCATCCCGCTGGCCGGCGAGGACGCTGTTGTAGGTCTCGATGTTCTCGCGGGCCTGGGCCAGACGCCCGGCCAGACGGTTCTTGACCGAGAGCGCCTTGGCCAGGGTCAGACTCTCGACGTTGGCCATGAGTTCAGTCCTCCACAGTCTGGAGAGGGATGCGCTCAGCTTATCCTCCCAGCCGAGACACCTCCACGGGGAAGGCATCCGAATCGTTTGCCAGGTTCGCAGGCCACAAGAAAGGGAGACGGTTTTCTCCTGTCACTTCACAGAAAAAACATTCAGGGACGTCCGGAAGCTGGTAAAAGAATCAAAAGCTGAAGGGAAGGGAACGGCAACACGCCGTGCAACCCTCCCGTGACCCACGGCTTGAACAAGCCCGGTACAGAGCCGCGGTTTGGAAAGGAGCGATCATGATGGTACGACGCGTTTTCGTGCTGATGTCCGCACTGGTCCTGGCGCTGGTAACGCCGGCTGGTGCTCAGGACCCTCTGTCCGGCTACGAGAAGGTGCGCAAGCTCGCGATCGGCGGCGAAGGGGGGTGGGACTTTCTCGAGGTTGACCCTGCCGCCCAAAAACTTTTCGTCACGCGGGGCACGCACGTGGTCGTCCTGGATCTCGAGAGCGAGAAGGTCGTCGGCGAGATTTCCGACACGCCTGGCGTGCACGGCATCGCCTTCGTTGCCGACCTGAACCGAGGATTCACCAGCAACGGCGGTGATTCGAGCGTGACGGCCTTTGATACGAAGACTCTCAAGACGCTGGGCAAGGTCAAGGCCGACGGACGACCCGACATCATTTACTTCGAGCCGGTCAGCCGCAGGGTCTTCACCTTCAACCACGGCAGCAACAATACCACGGCGATCGACCCCGATGAGCTGAAGGCTGTCGGCACACTGGCGCTGGGGGGCGTTCCCGAGCTGGCTGTCTCCGATGAGAAGGGGCATATCTTCGTCAACATGGAGAACACCAGCGAGATCGTCGAGTTTGATGCCCGGACTTTGAAGATCCTCAATCGCTATCCGCTAGCCCCTGGTGAAAAACCCACCGGGCTGGCATTCGATCGCGAGCACCGCCGACTTTTCAGCACGTGCGCCAACAGGAAGATGGTCGTCATGGATGCTGACAGTGGAAGGGTCATCAAGACCGTCGACATCGGACCGGGGCCCGACGGTTGCATCTTCGACGCCAAGAGGAACCTCATCTTCAGCTCCAACGGCGGTGACGGCACGGTTTCCGTGATCCGCGAAGAAGCTCCTGGTAAGTTCGAGGTCGTCAAGACGATCAAGACCCAGGTGAGTGCCAAGACGATTGCGATGGACCCCAAGACGCATCGCCTCTACCTCTCGGCCGCTACTCCCGAGAGCGCCCCGGCCGTCAAGCCGGCGACCAAGGGCTCCCGCCGAAGGTACGTGCCAGGCTCGTTCGTCGTCGTGGTCGTCGGCGAGTGAGCTTTGACCGGGCGGGACTCCCGCCCAGCCGCATTGCCGCCAGGCTCGGCGGGAGCCTCGCCTCCTGCCGAGCCTGGATGACCGAATGGCTCTCCAGATGCCTCGCCCTGCCAGGAGGGCTGCGCTCCCTTTCAAGCGGGTAAGGTACTGAGGGCACCTGTTCCTCCTGCACCTCCTTGTGGTCTCCAAGCAACCGCAACGAAACCGAACCCCTCTGCACGCAATGCCTTAGGCCATCCTCCAAGGATTCTGCCTGGTCGTTATATTCCTTGGCGCGTTAATCGATGTTCATCCGTGTTTTCCACTCAACCGCACTCGAACCCTCTGTTCGCGCTGCCTGCGGCCCTCCTCTTGGCATTCTGTTGAGTCGCGGCAAAGGGGTTCGACCCGCCGAAACTTTTCTCGGCCTACCTGCATACCCTCCAGTGGAACTGCGCGACATCGACCGACCCGAACCTCTTCCAGTCCCCCTTCCGGGCCGGTGTCCGGATCGACGCCTGTCAGTTGGAGCCCCTACAGAAGGCCCTCCGCCTGCCTCGGGTGAACCTCTTCATCGCTGATGACGTCGGCCTCGGCAAGACGATGGAGGCCGGACTGATCGCCCGAGAACTCCGGCTCCGCAAGAAAGCCCAGGACATCGTGGTGTCCTGTCCGCCCTCGATGCTGCTGCAATGGCATGAAGAGCTCGAGGACCGGTTCGGCATGGTCTTCCAGATCCTCGACAAGGAGTACATCGCCCGGGTCCGGCAGGAGAGAGGCTACGGGGTCAACCCGTGGACCACACACACCCGGTTCCTGGTGTCTCACCGACTGCTGATCGACGAGACCTACACCGCCACACTTCGTGACTGGCTCGGAGACTTCCGGCCTGGTTCACCAGCGCGTTTTACCGTTGAGTTGCAGGCGCGGCGGGGCCTCCTCTCCTTCTCCCGCGGGGAGAAGGTGGCCGGAACGGCCGGATGAGGGGATTTGCGGGCCAAGGCACGCAGCTCAGCCCTCATCCGCCCCTGCGGGGCACCTTCTCCCGCGGGGAGAAGGTATGAGCACCACGGCCTTTTTTGATCGCTGTATGCAATGCGCGAGCAAACCGCGCTCGCCGCACGGTGCAGCGGCAATTGGATGCGGCCGGGAAGGAGCAGACCAGGCCGAACAGCCATGCCGGTATGCCATCCCTCTTCGCCGAGGGCATCGACAACGACACGGAGTTGCTCCCACACCTGGGGAAACGTGGGAGGGAATTCGCCGAAGGCGCCCGTCTCTCGCTGGCCAAGCGGGCGGAGCAGGAGGCAACTGCCATGAGAACGATTCTGGAAGCGCAGAAAACGCGGGTGGCCGAAACCGCCACGAAGTACAAAGACCCGCAGCTCCTGCTCGATTTCGACGACGACGAGCAGCGCCAGCTTGAATCCAACAAGCGGCATTGGGATAAGCGCCTTCACGCGATCGACCAGGAACTGGCGACCGAGCCCGTACGCATCCGGTCCATCTACGAAGTCAAAGCCCAGCGCATCGAGCCGATCGGCCTTGTCTATCTCTGGCCGGTAACGGGATAACATCATGGCTAGAGACCCGGAACTCATCGCGCATCAAGAATGGCTCGGCTACCTCCAGCCGGTCGGCCTGGTTGTCTCGCCGCCTGCGCTGATCGCCGCCGGAGCGTACCCGAACAAGAATATCATCCCCGACCATGCCCGCTTCCTCGATCTCGTCGAACAGGTCACGGTGGAGGGTGAGGACGACCCTCAACCTGCAATCCGCGACTTCCCGCGCTTCGCCACACAGATCCTGGGATGGGAGCCGGCCGACTTGCTCGGCAGCCCCGATGGCGATCCTGTCCCCGAGACGCTCGAAGTGGCCCTGCCGGAGTGCAACGAGACACTCCGCCCGTCCTACGCCGTCCCCGAGCTTGACAAAACCCCGGAAGGCGACCGCAAATGGCTCATTCTGATCCATCGGGTCAAGCTCGGCCTCGACCTGGACGATACCCCCGAGACCGATTCCAAGGACCAACGCTGGCAGGCCAGCCCTCAAGCCCGGTTCGAGCGGCTGCTGCGCGAGACCCAGGTCCCGATCGGCCTGCTTTCGAACGGCACTCATCTGCGACTCGTCTACGCCCCCCGAGGCGAGACCTCGGGGCACCTGACCTTCCCCATCCGAGCGATGACCGAGGTGGCGGGCCGGCAGATCTTCGCGGCCCTCCAAATGCTACTCTCCATCGAACGTCTCTTCACGCTCCCGGACAAACAGCGCCTGCCGTATATCCTTTCCGAGAGCCGGAAGTACCAGAACCTCGTCTCGACCAAGCTGGCCGAGCAGGTCCTGGCCACCCTTTACGAGCTGCTCCGGGGCTTCCAGGCGGCCGACGACCAGCGGCACGGCGAATTGCTCCGCGACGTACTGAAAGACGACCCGAACCAGGTCTATGCGGGTCTGCTCCGCGTGCTGTTGCGGCTGGTGTTCATGCTCTATGCCGAGGACCGTTCGCTCCTCTCGAACGACGAGGTCTACCAGAAGTATTACTCGGTCATCGTGCTCTTCGAGCGGCTCCGCGAAGACGCCGGGCGGTATACCGACACGATGGACCATCGTTATGGCGCGTGGGCCCAGCTCCTGACCCTTTTCCGCCTGATCTACGACGGGGGCCGCCACGGTGGGTTGAAGCTGCTACCCCGCAAGGGGTATCTATTCGACCCGAACCGCTACCCGTTTCTCGAAGGACGGCCCAAAGGCTCGAAGCGACAGCCGGGCGAGCGGACTGAGCCTCCGCGCGTCTCCGACGGCGTCGTCTTCCGTGTGCTCCAGAACCTGCTCATCCTCGACGGAGAAAGGCTCAGCTACCGCACCCTCGACGTCGAGCAGATCGGCTCAGTCTACGAGGCGATGATGGGCTTCAACCTCGAAGTGGCCCACGGCCGCTCGATTGCGATCAAGCCCACGAAGCCGCACGGCGCTCCGACGACGATCAACCTGGAGGAACTCCTTGACGCCAAGCCCGCCGACCGGGCGAAGTGGCTCAAGGAGAAATCCGACCGGGGCGTGACCGGGACAGCAGCTACCGCGTTGAAGGACGCCAAGACGCCCGAAGACGTCGTCGCAGCTCTGGAGAAGAAGGTCGCCCGCGATGCGACCCCGAATATCGTCCCGCCCGGGGCGATGATCCTCCAGCCATCCGACGAGCGCCGGCGGTCGGGCTCTCACTACACGCCGCGGACCCTCACCGAGCCGATCGTCGAGACGACCTTCCGACTCATCTTGGAACGCCTTGGCCCGAAGCCCACACCCGAACAGATCCTCGACCTGAAGGTCTGCGACCCGGCCATGGGTTCCGGGGCGTTCCTCGTCGCCGTTTGCCGCTTCCTGGCCGACCTGTTGGTGAGGGCCTGGCACGCCCACAAGCGCGTGCCGACCATACCGCCGGACGAGGACGAGATCCTCCACGCCCGCCGCATCGTGGCCCGGCGTTGCCTCTACGGCGTGGACAAGAACCCGATGGCCGTCGACCTCGCCAAGATGTCGCTGTGGCTAGTGACCTTGGCGAAGGACCATCCGTTCACGTTTCTCGACCATGCGCTCAAGCATGGTGATTCACTAGTCGGGTTAACGAATAAGCAAATCGTAGGATTTCATCGGAAGCCCGAGAAACAGAGAGACTTCGCGAGACAGGACATCGAAAAGCGACTCGAACGCGCCCTGGCCGCGCGACGCTCGATCCGCGAGGCCGATGACTACACTCCGGAGCCGTTGCTTTCGCAAAAACTCGAAATGGCAAACGAAGCCCTCGCGCCCTTGCGACGAGATGGAGATCTCGTAATCGCGGCCTATTTCGCGGCAGACAATGACAAAGCACGCTTGAAGAAGCTCGACGAAATTGCCGACACGCTAGCGCGCTGGATCAAGAACCCCGAGGTCCTTTCGCTGCGTCAATCGCTTCAATTCGCACGGCTATCACTCGTCGGTGGACCGCATCCACTCGTCCCGTTTCATTGGGAAATTGAGTATCCCGAGGTATTCGATCGGGAGAATCCGGGCTTCGATGTAATAGTTGGAAATCCACCGTTTATGGGAGGGGGGAAGATGACCTCGTCATTAGGGGATGCCTATCTCGCTTGGCTACTACTGATCCATCCCGAATCGAACGGTAACGCGGACTTGGTTGCTCATTTCTTTCGGCGCGGCTTCGAGCGGATTCGGATTGGAGGAACCTTGAATTTAATAGCGACAAATTCGATTGCTCAAGGCGACACACGTTTTTCAGGTCTGCGCTGGATTTGCACCAATAATGGAACGATCTTTGCTGCCCGTCGCCGTCATCGATGGCCGCCACCTGTCTCGGTTGTTGCGAGTGTTGTCCACATCGTCAAGGGACCCTGGGACGCCTCAAAAACACGACCATTTGAGCTTGACGGGCATCCAGTGTCTTTCATTTCGGCTTATCTTTTTCATGCCGGAGGACACGAGAATCCTTCCTCTCTCGTGGCAAACACCGGAAAGAACTTCAATGGGATGAAGATCTACGGCCAAGGCTTCACGTTTGACGATGGCGACCCCAGTGCGACAAGCCTGGAGGAGATGCACCGTTTAATTGACTTCCAGAGCAAGAACTCCGAACGAATCTTTCCTTATATCGGAGGCGAGGAGGTTAACGACAGCCCAACGCATGCTCCGAGACGCTACGTGATCAACTTCGCCGACTTATCACTCGATGAGGCCGGTGAATGGCCTGACCTCCTGAAAATTGTGGAAACGAAGGTTAGACCCGAGCGATTAAAGCTGCGAGACACAGCCGATGGTCAGCGACTCAAGTCCAATTGGTGGCTCTATGGCCGGTCTCGACCAGAGCTCCAATTAGCGATGACGAAGGCAAGCCGCGTCCTCGTGACGAGCGCCCAGGCATATGTTCACTTGGCTCTAGCCTTTCAGCCAACACACAGAGTGTTTGCACATTCTTTAGTCGCGTTCATTATTGAGTCTTATTCCGGCTTTGCCGCTCTTCAATGTCGCGTCCACGAGCTTTGGGCACGATTCTTTAGTGGCACAGCTTTGGACCTTTCACGCTACAACCCGTCGGATTGTTTCTTCAACTTCCCATTTCCGCGGGCATTTGAGACAGACGCGACACTTGAATGCGCCGGGAGGGCTTACTACGAATTCCGCGCCGAGCTGATGGTGCGCAACAACGAGGGCCTGACCAAGACCTACAACCGCTTCCACGACCCCGCCGAGCGCTCGCCCGACATCCTCAAGCTCCGCGAGCTGCACGCCGCGATGGACCGTGCCGTCCTCGACGCCTACGGCTGGACCGACCTGAAGCCTACTTGCGAATTCCTCCTCGACTACGGAGACGAAGAGGACCAGGAACTAGCAACCAGCAACCAGGAACTCGCAACCCGCCGCAGGCGCAAGCCCTGGCGCTACCGCTGGCCCGACGACTTCCGCGACGAAGTCCTCGCCCGCCTCCTGGAACTCAATCGCCAGCGGGCCGACGAAGAGCGCCTCAGTGGTGCCGCCGCCGAGGCCAAGTCGAAGAAACCGAGGAAGACGGCAAAGAAGTCAGCCGACGCGGGACAAAAGGGATTATTTTGATGGCTCATCCTGCGTTTCGGGGGGTTATTCCAAAATGCATGGGCGGAAGGGTATAATCCCGTCCTTGAAGCCGGGATTTGGCGGATGGTTTCTCACTAACCAGGATGGTGTGTGCACGGATGCTGAACATCTTGAACCTCATTGACGATGTCAGGTGCATTGAGGGCTTTTGGTCGCTGTTGAGGTCTTGGCTCCGACCGCATAGGGGGGTTTCTCAAGAGAAATTGCCTCTTTACCTGGGACTCTTTGAGCTTCGTGGGGTCGACGGCTTTATGGGGTCAGGGCCGGTTTCCGGTTTTCGCGACGTGCCCTGTGGTTATATCGGCCCATCGCCAGACCATTGCGGATCAAGGCGAAATAAGGGCAGGCATTGCGAGTTTCATACGTCGCGGAGGACGTCTTGCACCGCTTCATCGCCCTGACCCCTCGAATACAATGACCCCGCGTATACAATTCCCTAAGTCAGGCCCGCGAGGGCGACTCGGCTTTCCATGGGACGCCGCCAACTGGGTTGCGGCGACCTGTTTCGTCCTACGGCCCGCGATTTCGCCGCGACGACAGCCCGTGATGTTGCCCAGCTCGCCAGAGGTCGCCCGAGGTCGCGGCGGAATAGCGGATTATTAAGGCGGCTTGACGCCTTTTTCCGCCGCCTTCTCCTATATGTTGTTCACGAGCATCCCCTGCTATATTGGCCTTATGTACGAGATCCCAGCTTTTCTCACAAGCACGCTCGGTCGTAAGAAGGAGGAGCCACAATGGCAATCGTTGCGAAGACTGATGGGGCGCCGAAGAGTCGCTGGTCCGCCGGCGTTACGCCGTACGCCGAGATGGGCTACTACAACGCCGACTATGAGCCAAAGGATACCGACATCCTGTGCGCGTTCCGGCTTGTGCCGCATGACGGTGTCGAGCCGATCGAAGCGGCCGCCGCAGTGGCGGGCGAGTCCTCAACCGCTACGTGGACCGTGGTCTGGACCGACCGCCTGACCGCGCACGAACACTACCAGGCAAAGTGCTACCGCGTCGATTCCGTGCCAGGTACCGATCAGTACATCTCCTACATCGCCTACGACATGGACCTTTTCGAAGAGGGCTCGATCGCCAACCTGACCTCGTCGATCATCGGCAACGTATTCGGCTTCAAGGCGCTCAAGTCCCTGCGATTGGAGGACATGCGCATCCCGCCGCACTACGTCAAGACCTTTCAAGGTCCGCCGCATGGCATCGTGATGGAGCGCGAGTACCTCAACAAATACGGCCGCCCCCTGCTCGGCGCAACGACCAAGCCGAAGCTCGGCCTCTCGGCGCGCAATTACGGGCGCGTGGTCTACGAGGCGCTGCGCGGCGGCCTGGACTTCGTGAAGGACGACGAGAACATCAACTCGCAGCCGTTCATGCGCTGGCGCGACCGGTTTCTGTACTGCATGGAGGCGGTCAACAAGGCCGCGGCTGCCACCGGCGAGATCAAGGGCCACTACCTCAACGTCACCGCCGGCACGATGGAGGACATGTACGAACGGGCCGAGTTCGCCAAGGAGCTGGGCAGCGTGATCATCATGATCGACCTGACGATCGGCTACACGGCGATCCAGTCGATGGCGAAGTGGGCGCGTAAGAATGGCCTGATCCTGCACTTGCACCGCGCCGGCCACGGCACCTACACCCGCCAGAAGACCCACGGCGTCAACTTCCGCGTGATCAGCAAGTGGATGCGCCTGGCCGGGGTCGACCACATCCACGCCGGCACGGTCGTCGGCAAGCTGGAGGGTGACCCGAACGCCGTGCAGGGCTACTACAACACGCTGCGCGAGAACAAGCTCGACCCGAACCCCACGCAGGGACTGTACTTCGAGCAGGACTGGGCCTCGATGCCGGGGACGATGCCGGTGGCGTCGGGCGGCATCCACGCCGGGCAGATGCACCAACTGCTGCACTACCTGGGCGAGGATGTCGTGCTCCAGTTCGGTGGCGGCACGATCGGCCATCCCGACGGCATCGCCGAGGGCGCGACGGCCAACCGCGTGGCGGTGGAGGCGATGATCCAGGCACGCAACGCGGGCCGCGACTACCTGAACGAGGGGCCCGAGATCCTGGCCCGCGCCGCCCGCTGGTCGCCTGCGCTCGCCAGGGCGCTGGAGACGTGGAAGGACATTTCGTTCGACTTCACGTCGATGGATGTGCCGGATGCTGTTGTCACACCCACGTTCTGAATCAAGAATGTGAGACGATTCGGTCTTTATCGTTTACTTTTGGCCTTTTTCCTCCCAAGGGATTTGCGACGAGGCAAAAGCAAAAAAGCAAGAGGTAGAACGTGAGCTGGCGATCTTTTTACTTTTTTCCTTTTGCCTTTTACCTTCAGCGAGGTATGCGATGAGAATTACGCAGGGCACCTTCTCCTACCTGCCCGACTTCACCGATGACGACATCACGGCGCAGGTGCAGTACTGCCTGGACAACGACTGGCCGCTCTCGATCGAATACACTGACGACCCGCACCCGCGCAACGTCTACTGGGACATGTGGGGCATGCCGATGTTCGACTTGAACGACGCGGCGGCGATCATGTACGAGCTGAACCGCTGCCGCGAGGCGTTCCCGAACCACTACATCCGTGTCAACGGCTACGATCGGCGCTACGGCCGGCAGACCACCGCGCTGAGCTTCATCGTACAGCGGCCGAAGGAGGAGCCAGGCTTCCGCGTCGAGCGCCAGGAGTTCGCAGACCGGCAGGTGAAGTACACAATCCATGCGTACGCGACGGACCGGCCGGCAGGGATGCGCTACGAGTCTTGATCCCTGGACAAGGAGCCGCGGAAATGCTGGGATGTAACCGTGGGGTGATTGTGCAGCCGAGCGCGCTCCTTGTCACCTGGTCTGCTTGTCCGAACTGCAAGAGCAAGCAAAACGCTTATGAGCACCCAAGAAGTGGCTGTCGAAGAAACACTGATCAACCTCGACGGGGTCTACCGGGAGTCGAACATACAGCAGATCCTTGACGATCTGGACCGCGAGCTGGTGGGGCTGGCGCCGGTCAAGGCGCGCATCCGCGAGATCGCCTCGCTGCTGCTTATCTCGCGGCTCCGTGAGCAGTCTGGATTGAGTACCGAGGGGCCCACGTTGCACATGTGCTTCACCGGTCGACCCGGCACCGGCAAGACCACCGTGGCGATCCGGATGGGGAAAATCCTGCATCACCTCCACTACGTCCGCAAGGGCCATCTGGTGGTGGCGACGCGCGACGACTTGGTCGGCCAGTATGTCGGCCACACCGCGCCGAAGACCAAGGAGATCGTGAAAAAGGCGATGGGCGGCGTGCTGTTCATTGACGAGGCTTACTACCTCTACCGCCCCGACAACGAGCGCGATTACGGCCAGGAGGCGATCGAGATGCTGCTCCAGGTCATGGAGAACCAGCGCGACGACCTGGTGGTGATCCTGGCCGGCTACAAAGAGCGCATGGACATCTTCTTCCAGTCGAATCCGGGTTTTCGCTCGCGGATTGCGCACCATATCGAGTTTCCGGATTACACGCTCGACGAGCTGATGGCGATCGCCGAACTGATCTTGCACCGGCAGATGTACTCGTTCGACGCGGAATCACGGAATGCGTTCGCCGAGTACTTAACGCTGCGGGTCCAGCAGCCGTACTTCGCCAACGCGCGCAGCGTCCGCAACGCCATCGACCGCGCCAAGCTGCGCCAGGCTGGCCGACTGGTCCGCCAGGGCGGCGTGGTCCCGCGC
>JBAUOX010000089.1:0-2515 GCA_049579985.1 Isosphaeraceae bacterium
CTGGGCGATCATCTATTCCAAGTACGACATCGGCTGTGCCCTGGAACGACACTCCGGACTCGACTGCAAGGGCTACACCTACGAGTCGGCACTCAAGATCGCCGCCAATATCGTCATCTATTCCACACTGCCGTGACGATTCGTAGGGTGGGTGAAACCCACCAAAACATTTGATGACATGTGACTATATCCGGTGAATTTCACTCACCCTACCGACTCAATCTGAGAGGTTGCCGTCATGCTCCGTCTCTCCAGAGCCTTGGCTCGACCGGCCATCGCGATCGCGGGTCTGCTCGTGATCCTGGCTGCCGGCGTCCCGTCTCACGGCGCCGTGACGAGGGAAGACGTCGAGCGAGCCATCCGCGACGGCCTCCGTTACCTCAAGCAGGAGCAGAAGGCCGACGGGTCCTGGGAGGACGCCAGTGCCCAGGCCAAAACGGGAACGACCAGCCTGGTCACACTGGCCCTCTTGACCGCGGGCGAGAAACCCGATTCTCCGTCCATTCGCAAGGCCCTAAGTCATCTTCGCCGCTTCGGCCCCCAAGACCTGCGGAGCACCTATGCGATTGCGTTGCAGACCATGGTGTTCGCGGCCGCCGAGCCGGAACGCGATCAGCTCCGGATGGCCGCCAACGTGAGCTGGCTCGAATCGGCCCAGATCAAGCCCGGCCAGCGAGGGCCCCCCGGGTGCTGGACTTACACGGAAGTCCCGCAGGGCGGTGACAACTCCAATACCCAGTACGCCCTGCTCGGCCTCAATGCGGCCAGCGAGGCCGGGATACCGGTCAAGCCCGAAGTCTGGGCGCTGGCCCGGTACTACTGGGAGAAGGCCCAGCGCAGGGATGGCGGCTGGGGGTACCACTTCGGCGACCCGATCTCGACCTCGAGCATGACCTGCGCGGGGGTCTCCAGTCTGGTCATCACCGGTTCCAAGCGGTTTCAGGGCGCCGAGTATCTCCAGGGAGCGTTGATTCACAACTGCGGCCAGGGAGCCGCCAGTCCCAATCTCCAGAGCGCCGTCGACTGGCTCGCGGGCAACTTCGCCGTCGGCCAGAACTTCCCGATGGGCCAGCAGTGGAAGCACTATTTTCTCTACGGGCTGGAGCGGGCCGGCCGGCTCGCGGGGATTCGCTTCTTTGGCCGGCACGACTGGTATCGCCTGGGGGCCGAAGAGTTGGTCCGCACCCAGGACCGGCTGTCGGGCTTCTGGAGAGGCGTCACGGAGCAACCCGTCGTGGCCACCAGCTTCGCGCTCTTGTTTCTGGCCAAGGGCCGCGCGCCGGTCCTGGTCAACAAGCTCCGCCATGGGCCCCGGGGCGACTGGAACCACGATCCCGACGACGTCCGCAACCTCGTCGCCGTCGTCTCCCGCGACTGGAAAAACCTCCTCACCTGGCAGGTCGTCAATCCCGCCGTCGCCTCCGTCGCCGATCTCCTTCAGGCGCCCATCGTTTTCCTCAACGGACACAAGATCCCCGAGCTCAACGCCCTGGCCAAGCAGAACCTCCGCGACTACGTCGAGCAGGGCGGGTTCCTGCTCGCCGACGCCTGCTGCTCCAGCCCCGAATTCGATTCCGGGTTCAAGCAGCTCATGCAGGAACTCTTCCCCGATCAAGGCTTCAAGCTTCGGCCCCTTTCCGATGATCACCCCGTCTGGAGGGCCAAGCACCTCCTGACCCCGGGCGCCTATCCCCTCTGGGGCATCGAACATGGCTGCCGCACCGTCGTCATCTATTCCCCCAAAGATCTCTCCTGCTACTGGAACCAGGCCGAACGCAGCCCCACCAACACCGCCGTCATCCTCGCCACCAGGGTCGGACAGAACATCGTCGACTACGCCACCGGTCGTGAACTCCCCGCCGACAAGCTCGTCGTCCGCGAAGTCCACGACTTCAAAGCCGACTCCGCCAAGCGCAACGCCCTGCGGATCGCCAAGCTGCAGCACGCCGGCGAGTGGAACGTCGCACCCCTGGCCGTCCCCAACCTCATGGAAGCTCTGCGCAAACCGCCGCTCTCCTTCGACGTGGTGATCAACCACAAGGAGCTCTCGCCCCGCGACCCCAGCCTGATCTACTACCCCTTGATCTACCTTCACGGCCGCGCCACCTTCTCCTTCACAAAGGAGGACCTCGACGCCCTGCGGCGGCACCTCGAGCCCGGCGGCGGCACGCTCTTCGGCGACGCCGCCTGCGGCAGTCCCGCCTTCGACGCCGCCTTCCGGCGCTTCGTCACCGAGCTCTTGCCCGACAACCCCCTGATCCCCATCCCCCGCGACGAAGAGCTCTACTCCACCAAGGTCGGCTTCGACCTCGCCGATTCTCAGTACACCAAGGCCGCCGGCGGCGGCAAGGACTTTCCCCAGCTCGAGGGCGTCAAGATCAACGGCCACTGGGCGATCATCTATTCCAAGTACGACATCGGCTGTGCCCTGGAACGACACTCCGGACTCGACTGCAAGGGCTACACCTACGAGTCGGCACTCAAGATCGCCGCCAATATCGTCATCTATTCCACA
>JBAUOX010000090.1:0-7641 GCA_049579985.1 Isosphaeraceae bacterium
AACTCATAGAGCTTATCATCGCGGTAGATCAGTCGTCCGACCGGGATAATCGAGTGCGTCTTGGGACTTCGCCAGGTGACGAACAGGACCGCGGTTCGTGGGGACATAATCACCTTGTCTCCGCGAGTAGACTGGATCGGTTGCAGGCGAGCAGTGCCAGGGTAAATCTCTTGCTGGGTTCGGACATGATCTC
Organism: Isosphaeraceae bacterium; assembly: GCA_049579985.1. Classification (GTDB taxonomy): domain Bacteria; phylum Planctomycetota; class Planctomycetia; order Isosphaerales; family Isosphaeraceae; genus Aquisphaera. The sequence goes on from JBAUOX010000090.1 coordinate 194, forward strand.
GTCAGGCACCCGCAACACGGTCTCCTCCAGTATACCCGCGTCTAGAATCTTAAGCTGCCCCCGCCAGAATCCTCCTGAGTCGGGACGACGGTCTGCGGCTGCCCGGAACGCGTCAATGGGGCTCATAGGCTGAGGATCACCTTGGACCCGATACAAAGCGGACCGTGCCCCCCGGAGAAACGCAGGCACCGCGTAGCCTTGATCCCTCGTGTTGAGTCGCTTGACGCGTTCCTCGTCCGTGAGTCCGTGGGCGAGGCTAGAGGCATGGTCGAAAGTTGGGCACAGCACAGCGCGTCGTTGGGCATCGGTCGAAGCGAGCTGCAGGATGGCCCAGTTCTCGTGGTGCCGGTCGGTGTTGCCGATCAAGGCGTCCAGCAGCAGATAGCCGACAAAGAGGTCGAGAGGCGACCGGATGGCCGGGTCACGGCTCCTCTCGTGAATCTCTGGCTATGCGTGAATCTTTGGCCATGCACTCTCGACTGGGGGAATCCGGTAGTCTGAGATGACTGAGTGCGTCTCAGCGACTTCGTTAGCACGACAGAAAAGGCCACCCATTGGGGTTGCTCGAGGTCGTCGGGATGTCCGGCCGCAGGCGGGAACCTTCGGAAGAGAAGCCATTTCCGGGATGGAGCTGGAATTTGCAAACCTGGAGGATCGGCCGGCTCGCGCTGAATTGATCGCTTCATCGAAACCGCAATGCGGGTGCGAAGGTGAGGAGCGAGAGGGCTGCGACCAGGGTGATGTAGTGGACCAGGGCGCCGCGATCGGGGCGGGCGCTGGGTTTGTCGAACAGGGCGCGGGCGGCGGCAACGAGCATGAGGAGCAGGAGCAGGCCGTCCTCGGCGATCGCCCAGGCCGTTGCCAGGGCCGTCGCGGCCAGCCAGCGCTGGGGACGGTTCAGGCTGCGAAAGACCCGGCCGCCGTCGATCTGCCAGATCGGCAGCAGGTTGAACAGGTTGATGAAGGCCCCGAACTGGGCCAGGGCGGCCCAGATCGTCTCATGGGTCGCCGTGAATACCAAGGCGCAAAAGATCGCCGCGCCCAGGCCCCAGGTCGGACCGGCCAGGGCGACCCGCGCGTCCTGGCGGGGATCGGTGAATTCCTGCCGCAGGCGAATGACGGCCCCCAGGCCGGGAATGAATAACGGTGCGCCGGCAGGAACTCCGTACCGGGTCAGCGCGGCCACGTGCCCCATCTCATGGATGTAGATCGACAGCACCAGCCCCAGCGCAAACCAGAACCCGAACGCCGTCCAGTAGACCCCGACCATGGCGAACATCGACAGAAACGTGCTGGCCTTGGTCAAGCCGAGCAAGAGCAGCTTGCCCTTGCTCAGCACCATGAAAGCCAGGAACTTGAATTTCCAGGCTGCCAGGGCAAGCGTGCCGGCAACCCCGGACGCGGCACCTTTCGACCAGCCCGATGATGCGCTCCGGCCGTTGCCGAGCGCCGCGGTCGGGGCGTCTGAAGATGGCCTGGCAGCGGGGGAGCGCACCGGGCTCGATTCCACCTGGCGTCCCAGCCTGGCGATTCGCTCGGCGATCAGCGCGTACTGGCGAGTGCCACGAGGCAAGAGCGCGATCACCTCTTGCCAGCAAGCCAGGGCCAAGCTCGGATTGTCGTCTCGCTCGGCGCTCTCGGCGGCCTCGGCCAGCGCCTTGAGTCGGTCGGCATGGACGAGGCGGAGGCAGGACGGGCAGGAAAGCAGTGTCGGAGCCAACTCCACGCCGCACGCCGCGCAGGTCTGAACCCGGATGGACGTCGTGCCGGCGGGCTCAAGGCTCATCGTCGGCCTCCTCGGGCTGGATCGCCGGTTCGTCGCCATGGAGAATGCCCAGGCGAAACGGTCCGTTGAAGGCGAGCTGGACTCGGCGATTGATCTTCCATGCCTCCCAGAGCGCGAAGCCGAAGATCAGCCCCGAGATTGGCGCTTGAAAAGCGACGAGGACCGGGATGGCGTATGTGAATCCGATCAAGACGCCCAGGGCAAGCAGCACGAGTCCCAGGTTGGGCCGTTCCTGTGGGGCCTGAGCGGGCTGGACGGCCGGATGAGCGGCCGGCGCACGGTCCTTTTTCCCGGCCTCGAGCTTGGCCTGCTCGAGCGGTGCCCGTGCTGGTGCCGGCGCCGGCTTGCCATCGGCGTCGGCCACCTGGGCAGGGGCATTCTGGCCGGGCCCCTTCCGGAGCACGTCGAGCATTTCGGGAACGTACATGCCCACAATGGCCGAATAGGTCAGGAAGACCGCAAGGAGTTGATAGAACCGGCCGCCGCGGTTCCCCGATGCGGCCTTGACGGCACGCCCGACCATCAGCCCCACGACGACCGCGACCAGGCCGATGTTCAGGCCGGTGATTCGCATGATCGCGTAATAAAGGATTGCTCCGAGCGCGGCGCCGATCGTGCCGAAGACGATGGCCTTGATTCCGCGGCCCAGTCGTGAGCCCTGGTGAAACAGCGCCTCGATCTTGTCGCGACACGGCGCGCAGACGACTTTGCCCCCAGCCTCGAAATAGACGTCCGGAATGGCTGCCGTGCAGGCGTTACAGCGCGTGACCTGTTCCTGGACTGCGCTGGTCTCGGCCGGGAACTCGGCCTGCTCGAACTGGATTTCGTCTCGATCGGTCCCAGGAGAATCGTTTGGTGTGGTCATGTGTATACTCAAGCGATCGTGACGGGGGCAGTCATGCCGCGGGGAATGCAAAGGAACATGCAGTATAAGCGTCGGCGTTGAGAAAACAAAGATTCTCCGAACGGAGTTGGTGGACCAAAACGCACGCAACGTCCTGGAATTGACAGTCTGTCGTGGTAAACATACGATCGGCCAACGACTATCGATCAACCGTGACCATGTACACGGTGTCACACGACGCAGCCCTTCGATCCGGGCAGGGACCAGGGGCGTTCCGTCGCGGCCCGAGGAGAGAACACCCTGGGGGAAGGGATGCCGCAGCGCGACGCCGAGAGAGCTTCTGGGACTTCCTTCGTACCGGCTGCGCAACCAGGCGGCCCAATTGCCCGGGAAACGACGCCGGCCCGCAATGGCACAGGGCGTGGAAGCCCGGAGCCGTCGGGCCGGGACGAAAGACTGACGGAATCAAGGTCGCACAGCCCAGATGGGGATCGGATTGTGGCTCAGCCAGCTCCAGGGTTGGTGTTGCCCGTTCCCTTGCGGGTCGTGATGCTCTACGACATGGATGCTTGCCATGGGCCGACCGGTGTGACCCGGCACGCCCTGGCTCAGCTCGAGAGGCTGGCACGCCGGAATGACGTCGCGTTGCGCTTGATCTCGGGACGCATAACTCATCCTGATGGACTGGCATACTGGGAATCGCTGAATGACCTGTCGCGCCGGGAACTGCCGATCCGAACCCGCGACCTGTTACGGTGGTGGCGGATCAAGCCCTGGCCGCCGATCGAGTGGTTGACCGGGCCGGCCGACTGGATCTACTGCCCGGCGGAATACGCGGTTCCCTCGCGCGGGGTGCGGCGGGCCGTGACCAGCCATGACGTCTTGCAACACCTGCGGTTTCAGCCTCCCAAGAATCGCGAGCTGCTGGCCCACGCGTTTGGCAAGGCCGACCTGATCCTCTCGGTCTCGCACTTCAACACCCGGCAACTGGTCGAGGCGTTTCCCGGCTGCGAGGGCCGGGTTGCTCATGTTCCCAACGCCGCGGAGGACCTGTTCTTCGAGCCGGCCAGCCCGCGCGAGCGCGCGCAGGTCCGGGCCGACCTGGCGCTGCCTGCCCGAGTTCCCTATCTCCTATCCGTGGCGAATTTTCAGCCTCGCAAGAACCTCGCCCGACTGATCCGGGCCGTGGCCGCGCTGCCCGAGGTGGCCTCCGGTGAGCTGGCCCTGGTGCTGCTGGGAACCGGCGCCGAGGACGAGGCCCGCCCGCTCCGCGAGGCGATCGCCGCGGTTGGCCGCAAGGCGATCATCCGGATGCCCGGCTATCGGCAGGGCAAAATCCTCCGCGCCGCCTATGCCGAGGCGACCGCCCTGGTCTTTCCCTCGCTCTGCGAGAGCTTCGGCATCCCGGTGGTCGAGGCCATGGCGCAGGGTATACCCGCCGCCCTGGCCGACTCGACAGCCCTGCCCGAGATCGGCGGCGCTGCCGGCTGGTATTTCGACCCCGAGAGCCAGGACGCCATCACGGCCTCACTCCGTGACTTGCTCGACCATCCCGAAAAGTGCGCCGCCCGCGTGGCTCAGGGCCGCCTCATTGCGGCGCATTATCGCTGGCAGTCCGCCAACGATAAGCTCGTCCAGGCACTTGCGGCCGCCCGCTGAGCAGTTTTCGCCAATCCGGGCCAGGGGATGCATGCGCGCCCGCCGTGCCAGGTCCGCGTCTTGTTGCGTCCTGGATCGATATGCGACGATGAACGCGACGCGTGTCAATCTCACGAGGCGCGACATCGATCAGCGATTAGGACCCACACATGATACGCAACGCGCACGCTTGGCTGGTCTCGGTTGGCCTCTGGGCACTGATTGCCGTGTCCCTCGCCGCCGGCGCCGGGGCTCAGTCTCCAATCCAGCGAGGACAGGGCCTGCCGTCTCCCTCCGCGAGCCAGAGGAAAGACGACGCTGAGGGATCGGAGAATACCATCAAGTTTCGGATCACTCGCCGCCCTCGCCAGAAAGAGGCGGCTACGCCGGCCCCGGGAGCCGCGGGGAGCACCTTCGCGCTTGATCCGGGCGACGCCGAGTGGACGCTATCGATCAGTGATAGTGCGGAGGTCCTGATCTTTCACCACGGTGTCCAGGTCGCCAAGGGTACCCACGCGTTCTGGGCTCAGGGGGAAAGCTCGGCCGGTGCGCACCTCAGTGTCACGGCGCGGACAGGCAACCTGGTTCGGATCAGCGGCGCCGTGGATGGGCTGGGCTTGAAGGTTCAGGGAGCGGCCCAGCCTGTCTCACCCCATGAGCTGCGAGTCGATCTGGAGATTGGCGCGGCCAAGGCGTTTTCCAGCATCTCCGGGGGCGGCATGAGCTGGACGTTCAATCTGGATTCTCCTTCGTTTGGCGGCAAGGTCGGGGAACCCAAGCTGCTGCTGGACAAGACCGGTTGGCGCTGGCCGGTCGCCGCTGGCCAGGAGCTGATGGTCCGCTTTGACGAGCCGCTGGCCAGGCTCTTCTTCGACCACGACAAGCAGAACGAGGTTCGTACGAATTTCGTCGGCGACCGCATCCGACCGGGCCGCGGGCGGATCAGCCTGACGGTGACCCTGCCGGAAGGGGGCCGGATCAGCGCGACCGTCGCGGAGAAGTACTCCAAGCCCGACGGCAGTTGGTTTCGCGATGCGCTGCGGTGGGATGCCTCGCCGGTGGACCTGTCGTTCCTCAACGCCGACGACCGGCCTGCCGGCCGCCACGGCTTCGTCAAGGCAGACGGAGACAGGCTTGTCTTCGAGGACGGAAGTCGCGCGCGATTCTGGGGTGCCAACCTGGCCGGCCCCGTGCTCTTCGGGACGCCAAGGGAGAACGTCCCCCGTCAGGCGCGGCGGATCGCCCAGCTCGGATACAACATCGTGCGAATCGTACAGCACGAATCGAACTGGGTCCGGCCCAACATCTTCGGCAGCAATGCCCGGGATACCCGGCACCTCGACCGGCGGTCTCTCGATGCGATCGACTACTGGATCAAGTGTCTCAAGGACGAGGGAGTCTACGTCTGGCTCGATATGCACTATCTGCGGGAGATCAAGCGGGGCGACGGCGTCTCGCAGGGCTGGAATGAGATCGCGCGAGCCAAGGGCATCATCTGGGGCTTCAACTACATCAACCCCCAATTGATCGAGCTGATGAAGGAGTTCCAGCATCAGTACTTGAGCCACGTCAACCGATACACGGGTCTGGCCTACAAGGACGATCCCGCGGTTGTCGGGGTCTTGATCACCAACGAGAACGATCTGACCTTCCATTTCGGCCTGTCGTTCCTGGCCGATCACAATAACCCCGTGCACAAGGCGCTCTACGACCGCGACATGCTGGCTTTCGCCAAGGCCACCGGCCTGCCGGGCGAGAAGATCTGGCGGTCGTGGGAGCCGGGCCCGAGCAAGTACCTGCTGAACGAGATGGAGCACCGGTTCAATCGCACGATGATCGACGCGCTGAGGGCCGACGGGCTGAAATCGCCCATCGCCACGACCAATCTCTGGGGGGCCAACACGCTCTTCTCGCTGCCCGCCTTGACCGACGGAGACGTCCTCGATGTTCACGCCTACGGGAAAGCCGAGGCTCTCAGCGTCAATCCGCGCTCCGAGGCCAATTACCTGACCTGGGCCGCGTCGGCCCATGTCCACGGCAAGCCGCTGGTGATCACGGAGTGGAACGTACCCTATCCCGAGATCGACCGGTTCACTGCGCCTCTGTACGTGGCGAGCGTCGCCTCGCTCCAGGGCTGGGACGCTCCCATGCTGTACAACTATTCGCAGATGGAGCTGCAGCGTCCGGGGCCCGAGGAGGGGAGGCATCGAATCAATATGTGGTCAACATTTTACGATCCTGCGATCACGGGCGTCATGCCCGCGGCCGCCATCGCCTTCCGCCGCGGGCACATCAGCCCGGCCCGCACGTCCTATTGCCTCAAGCTGTCCCCCGCGCAGCTCTTCGAGACGATGCTCTCTCCCGAGCATAACACGGCCACCATCCGAACCTTGATCGAGCAGAGCCGGCTGACCATCGGGATGCCCGCGGTCAAGGAGCTTCCCTGGTTGAAGCCAAGCGAAACCTCCAGCGACGTCACCGTCGTGACCGACCCGGATCACGACCACATTCCCGCCGGAGCGGCCGCGGTGCGGTCCGATACCGGCGAACTTGCGCGGAACTGGACCGAAGGCGTCCAGACCATCGACACGCCCAGGACCCAGGCCGTCAGTGGCTGGATCGGCGGCAAGGCCCTGGCCCTCAAGGACGCGAGCTTCCAGTTCAAGACGAGGAAGGCCGTGGTCGCGCTTTCGAGCATCGACGACCAACCGCTTTCGTCGTCCCGATTCATCCTGATCACGGCCGTCGGACAGGTCCGCCCAAGCCCGGCAACTGACATGGGCAAGCTCTTGCCCAACCGCGCAGCCGAACATCTCCCGTTCCTGTCCGAGCCCGTGACCGGCACAATCACCCTGCGCACCAGGACCGATGGTCTCGAATTGCTTTCCCTTGGTCCTGACGGCAAGGTTGTCAGCCGGACCACACCCTCCTCCGAGCAAGATTCCCTGGCCATCCGCCTGCCCGCAGGCGGCGGCACACACTGGTACCTCCTCAAGCCGGCCAGGAGCACGCAGAACCCATCGGCAAGGCCGTAGCAGGCTTGGGCGTCCAGGAAGAACCACTCGCTCCCTCCATTCCGCAGGCATACTCAAAGAGGCAGGGAACGCCTCAATGCGGAACGGCACGCGAATGCAATTCCTCTTTTGCTCTGGTCCTCGCCCGGTGTAAGATCGATACTAT
>JBAUOX010000091.1:0-7745 GCA_049579985.1 Isosphaeraceae bacterium
AAGCAGGTGCAGCTTCGCGCCTACAGGGAGAACGGCCTCACGCAATGGAAGGAGCCTCCGCGCGACCTCTTGATCCTGCGCCGGTCGGGATTCGTGTTGCCGGAACCGGCGGCTACACGATCGAAACCGGCAACTGCACGGCCGGAACCGGCGGCTGCACCATCGGAGCTGGCGGCTGCTCCGTCGGCTGTTCCGCGGGCGCAGATCCTGGCATCTGCCACACCCGGATCTGCTTCTCGGGTCGAGACGGTTACCGTCGCGGAATCAGTCCCCGCCGCGGCCGAAACGGCCACCGCCCCGCAGCCGCCGGATCTGCCGCCTCTAGAGCCCGTGCCGCCGCCGAGCTCGCCGAGGAAGGATCCTCAGCTCCAGATGGCCCGGTTCGAGCGCAAAGACCCTGTGGTCACCCAGGTTCCGGGAACAGGCCAAGCCATGCCCGACGCGCCGGGTGAGGCGCTGCCGACCGCCTCGCCACCCGCCGACGGAGCCGAGCTTCCCAGTGTCGACTTACCGCCGATCGAAGGGGCCAAGGAAAAGGAAGTCGAAGTCCCCAACCTTACGAACCCGGAGGACGTGCCGCGATCCCAGCCGTTGCCCGGTCCGGGCGGCCAGCCCGCTGCCCCGATCCGACGTGCCGATCCAGGGCGGGGGCAAAAACCAAGTACCACCGCTCCTCCTCCGGGCCCCACGGCACCGATCTTGCCGGGGTCGCAACGCGTCACCAACATTTTTCCGCGCAGCGGCCGCAAGCCCGACGTCACGTTTCTACCCGAGCAGCCCGACGGCACACGTGTCGTGATCTATCGGGGCGGAATCAACATGGTCACCAAGACCCCGCAGTTCGGCGTCGTGGACATCGAGGCCGAGAGCGCCGTCGTGTGGCGCTACCCCGATCCCAAGAAGGGCCAAGAGGTCTACGGTCCCAACGGCGAGCTGATCGAGAACGCCAACCGGCCGATGGAGGTCTACCTCGAAGGCAACGTGATCTTTCGCCAGGACGAGAACAAGGTCGCCGGCAAGGCCGACCAGCGCACCTTTCGCGCACCGCGGGCCTATTACGATTTCTTGCGAGACCGGTTTGTGGCTCTCAACGGCGAGGTCGACCTCTTCGCGCCGGGCTTCATCTCGCCGATGAAGCTCAAGTCGCCGCGGATCGACCAGTTCCACAAGCTGGTGAAACGCCCTGACGGCACCTTGATCATGGATCCAGAGCCCGAGATTCGCACCGAGCGAACCGTCATGACCGGCAGCCGGTTCCCTAACCCGGGCTACCAGATCAACAACCGGACCGTGGATTTGAACCGCCTGTCCAGGCCGCTGGCCGATCCCAACACGGGTAAACAGGTCGGCGATCCCAACGATCCCAACGCGACCATGGATTTGATCTGGCGGTACGACGCACGGCAGAACTTCTTTTACATGGGGCCAATTCCCTTCTTCTACTGGCCGCGGCTGACGGGCGAAACCGACGACCTCGAGGCCCCGCTCCGCATGATTTCCTTTGGCAGCATCACGTACTTTGGGCAGGAGCTGCTCACGGACTGGAACGGCTTCAAGGTGATCGGTGTGAAGCGGCCCTACAACGTCGACGTCTGGAACCTCGACCTCGACTACCTGAGTGCGCGGACCAAGGAGTTCCCGGCGCTGGGCAGCGAGATAGGCTGGTTCGGCCGCGACCTGGTCCGCGACCTGACCGATCCTTACCACAAGGTTCGAAACCCCAGCCAGAGCCTCACTTACGACTACTTCGGCTACTTCGACATCTGGGGTCTCAGGGATTTTGGTAACGACGTGCTCGGCTCGGGGCCGGCCGTCGTCACCCAGGGGCCCGCGGGCGCGGGCAAGAGAGGTTTCCAGCGATCCGACGTGCCACCGTTCCAGGAAGTCCGCGGCCGGTTCAACATTCGCCACATGCAGCGGTTCCTGCCCGACGACGACGAGCACCACTTCGAGGACCTGCGGCTTCAGCTCGAGATCGCTTACGTCTCCGACCGCCAGTTCCTGGAAGAGTATTACAAGCGGCTCAACGAGACTGGAATGGACCAGGAGACCCTCGGTTACATGCAGTATCAGAAGAACAACTGGTCGTGGGACGTCTGGGCCGAGGCCAATCTTCAGACCTTCAACACCGACACCCAATGGCTTCCCCGGCTCGATTACTACCGTCTCGGCGATTCGCTCTTCAGCAACCTGTTCAACTACTACCAGCACTCGGGCGTCGACTACGCCAACGTGCACACCGACGTGATGGTCAACAACCCGAACCTCTTCGCGTTCATACCTTTCGACCCGATCTCCAACACCAGCGGCCCGTGGTCATCGCTGCGGGCTTACACGAACCACGAGATCGACATGCCGCTGAACATCTACGATGTCGTGCGGGTCATGCCGTACTTGCAAGGCCAGATCGTCGGCTGGAGCGACCAGCTCGGCGGCGGTCCGTTCAACCAGCAGAGCACCGGGCCATTGGCCCGCTTCTGGGGCGCGGCCGGCGTGCACACCGAGATGACGGCATACAAGCTCTATCCCAACGTCGAGAACGAGATCCTTAACATCCACGGCCTGAACAACAAGATGAGCTTCTGGACCGACTTCCGCGCGGCGTTCGCGAACCGGTCTCTCAACTCGATTGCCGTCCAGGACGACCTTGACGACAACGAATACGAGTTCGTCCGCCGCTACTTCGCGATGACGAACTATACCGCGGGCATCTTGCCCGGTCCTTACGACCCCCGGGCACTGATCCTCCGCCGGGCGCTTTCACCGATCACCGGCACGACCGACATCCAGTCCACGATCACCACGCTCCAGCTCGGGCTTCACCAGCGGCTCCAGACCAAGCGCGGTCCCGAGGGCAAGCGGCGAATCATCGACTGGATGACCCTGGACCTCAACGGCACGTACTTCCCGGACGCCCAGCGCGACAACTTCGGCAAGCCGTGGGGTCAAACGATGTATAATTACCAGTGGTTCGTGGGTGACCGGACGAGCTTCATCTCCTATGGCTGGTTCGACTTCTGGAACTTGACCGGAAGCCAGCCTCTGAGCAACTACAACGTGGCCGGCTACAACCCCAAGGGTCTGAACGTGATCACGACCGGGGTCTCGCTGAGCCGTCCGCCGCGGGGGAACGTGTTCATCGGCTACACAGTGATCAACACCGGGACGATCAACACATCGGCCCTGAACGCGTCGGTGTCGTACTGGCTCAGCCCGAAATGGTTCGGCACGTTCTCGACGTCGTACGACTTCGGCAATCAAATCCCGCGGGGATCGATGCTCTCGTTCACACGCATCGGCGCCGACTACTTGACGTCGATAGGTATGTCGTACGATCCTCAGCGGTCGGCCACCCAGTTCGCAGTGCAGATCTCACCGCGACTGTCTCCGAACCTCCGGCTGGGAGGCGCCACGGGGATGAACCAGTTCGATTCACGGTATGCTCCCACTCAGTGAGAGCGAGTCTGACCGTGACGCATGAACTAGGACGGAAGCGCCAGGATCATGATCGATTCGAGCACAGAGAACAGTTCGCAGGAAGGCGAGGCCGCGGTCGCGGCGGGGCGGCCCCGCGGCTTGATCCCCGTTCCGGAATTCGACGAGAACCGTCTTCAGCTCCAGTTCGATGCGGCCCCCGAGCTAACCGCTCGGGCCGATCGCCGCAACACGCGAAGCAAAATGCTCGCAGGGATCCGCGGCCTGAAGCACGCGGTCCGAGGCGATTCCAGCTTCTTCGCGCACGGCTACCGCGGGACGATGATCGCCATCACCGCCGCGCTTCTGGGAGTCAACCAGTGGGGCTGGTGCTTGCTCGTGATCGCCGCCTGCCTGGTCTTGATCGCCGAGCTTGCCCACAGTGCGGTGGACACTCTGGCTCGTGCCATCGGCGACCCCGAACAGCCGCGCCTTCGCATGGCCCGCGAGATCGCCGCCGCCTGCGTCCTCGTCGCCGCCTTCAGCTCCGGCAGCGTCACCGCGATCGTCCTCTCCTGGAAGCTCGCCGAGCTGCTCGGCTGGGTGCGGTAGGGTGGGGTACGGACAACCCACCAAAGAATTTTGATAAATTCGTGTTTCGGTGGGTTTCAGCCACCCTCCGGGAAGTGCAGCTTCGCGTGCTCCTCCTCGTTCTGGGGCCGGGTGTCGCGGCCGCGGCGAACGGAGAGCTCGATGCGGTTGAGAAACTTCACGTTGGCGCAGTCGTCGAGCTCGTCGGTATGGCAGGCGGCCGGGTCGCGGATCAGGAACCGGACCGGCCCGCCTTGATCAATTTCCAGGGGCCGGCCGGCGCGGTGATAGACGACGATCCCCTCGGCCCGCACCACCGCCAGCGGCACCGAGACATGAAAGTCGTCGCGGTCGGCGTGCAGGGTCAAGTAATTGGCCTCGGCCCGAGGCCGCGCCCGCTCCAAGATCGCCTCGAGCTCCACGCCGTCGCCCTGCCGCTTCGGGTGGAACCGTGAAACGTCCGGCACCTGTTGCGACGCGGGCAGCGCGGCCAGATCGGCGTACCGCAGTTCCAGACGGTTCTCGACGGCACCGTCCACGAGCAAGAGGATTTCGTCGGGCATCCGCACTGGCACCCAGGAACTCAGGAGAGGAGAGTGAGCCACCAAGAAGTACAGCGTGCAAGATACTCCGCGGAGATCTTGATTGCAATTCGTGTTGCTCGTTTCCTTCAGGAGCTGTCCGCTCGCAGTCGAGGGAACAGGAAAAACCAGAATGGCCGCCATTCGCGATCGCCAGACCTACAGTTTTTGTAGTACGTCTGAACATGATCCAAGGAGGTTCTTGATGCGAGTATGCCATGAGACACTGAGGCGACACGGGGAATCACTTCCCGTCAGCAACCTTGGTCCCGCGGCAATTGCACAGGGGGTCAGGCAGATCGCGCATGATCTCCATCAAGTGCTGAGGAAAACGACCTCGAGCCCCGGTGAGCTGATTGAGCTGGAACGGCGCATCGACGAACTTCGCGTCCACACTCATGGAACCCGGCTGATCGCGATTGACCGCTGGCTGGCCAACTCCCGAAGCGCGATCAGGGCACGCGCCGTTGCGGAGCAGACATCGACTGCGGACAAATACACCAGCGCCCGTCGCTGCCCTGCCTACACGACGTCTTGCTGAATGACGAACCGGGTGTCCTCCCCTGGCCGCGGACCGCGGATGAGGCGCTCGGGGGAAGACGGTCGAACAGAGCAGACCGCGGCCGACTCTGACACCAGTAAGTCTCGGACACGTTTCGGAAGGCGAGATACCAGGGATCTCGCGGTCCGCATTGGCGGCGGGCAGAAGAGCGCTGGGGCGACCATCTTGACCTTCGCAAATTGTGAAGTACAATGCCATTAGTCCGGTCGCTGAGGAATCGATGCGTGTGATCTCCAGGAAGAAGCTACGCGAGGCGTGGACTCTCTTACCCGAAATTGAGAAGCCTCTCGACGCATGGAGCAAGGTCACCGAGAAGGCGACATGGCGGCGATTTAGCGACGTTCGGGCTACATTCAAAACTGTTGATCAGGTCGGCAAGTACTTTGTGTTCAATATCCTCGGAAATCGATATCGCCTGGTCTGCCCTGCACTTTCCCAGAAAACCAATAGGTGAACAGGCGCCCGCTGACGAAATCTCGCCACCTCACTTGCGTGGCCGGAAATTACCTCAGCCCTGGTCCCTCCGGTAGGAGACGTGGAAATTACTCTTCCGAACTCTCAGGCCGATCAGAGCTTCCGTTCGGTCGCAGGCAAACGGTCCAACGGGCGGGCGGCTTACCTCGGCGATCCTCGCCTGGCCCTGCTGGGCCGCTCACCTGTCGGCGCCGAAAAATCGGCGCTCACGATGCCTTGCCCAGTTGCCGCAGGTTCTGTGTTTTCTGGGAAAGTGCAGTCTGCCTTATTAGCTTCGAAAAGTCCAAGGTTTACATTCTTCACGTGATGACGCATGCGGAATACGACCGAGGGCAATGGAAAGACAAGTAACGATCTACACGGGTTGAAACCCGGCAGCTTTCCTTTTCAGGTTCACGCTGGGCCAGATTGGCCCGCATGCTGAGGCGCCGTTACGGACGCCCTGCCAGGGGGTTTCCCCCTCGGCTCGTGCCATCCCTTTCGGGGGCTTGTACGAAGCGCCTCACGGCGTGTTCGCGTCGCCCGAAACACTGTTGCTCCCTTGCGGGAGTGCCCTTGGGCGTTTCAGCTTTGATCGTGGTTACTGTCGGGCCCCCAGCAGGGGTGGGCGGGACCTTCTCCCGCCAACCGCCAACAGCGAGTTGTCAAAGAACGAGTCCAGTGTACCACGGGCCTGCGGGAGAGTTCCAAATTCGTTGCTATTTATCAACATGCGAAAGGACGGGCTGAAGCCCGAATTCCGGCGGGTGAACCCCGCTTGCGGGGTCGCTCCGCTGCCCTTCAAAGGGCGTGGGTTCCGCGGGCTAAAGCCAATACCGTTGAATTAACCGTAAATTCATGGCAAGCAGTTGGTTATTTCGCCCTCTCCCCTTGCGGGAGAGGGTAGGGAGAGGGGTCGCACCAGTCAGCTCGACCCTTCGGACAAGGCGCTTGGTCGTGCCCAGCCCCCCTCACCCCAACCCACTCCCGCGAGGGGAGAGGGAGCCAGAAGTCCCTTCGGCCAAGGGTGTTATTGCTAATTCAACGGTATTGGGGCTAAAGCCTCGATATTACTGAGCGGGTGGGAGCAAACGATGGCCAAGCGGTCGCCACGCGCACTCCGACAAAGCGGGGACGACAACTATCTCGCGTTGGTGCGGGCGTTTCCTCTTCGCCCAATCCGTTCCGAGGCCGAGCTGGACCGCGCAATCGCCGTGATCGATTCTCTGATCGCCCGAGAAGACCTCGACTTGGAGCAGGAGGACTACCTGGATGTGCTAGGCGATCTGGTTCATAAATACGAAGCCGAGCACAACCCGTTGGTGGCAGTGTCAGACTCTGACATGGTCCGGTTCCTTGCCGATTCCAATGAGATGACCCAAACCGAACTGGCGCAGCGGAGCGGCATCGCTGAATCAACGATTTCCGCGATCCTCGCAGGGAAAAGAAAACTGAGCCGTCGCCATATCGCAGCGCTTTCCAGGGTCTTCCGCGTCAGCCCCGCAGTGTTCTTCCCGGAGGCGGAAGAGATGACCCACGAACGAGTCGCCACAGTACTGAGTCGTCGCAGTGGCCTGGATCTGTCGCGCGATCTCCTGGTTTCGCTTGCCAGTGCCTTCGCGTGCGATCCCGATCGTGCCTGCTGGCGCGCCTTTCAAGAATTGGTCGCGGCCAACAGACCGGGCATGCCCACCGATCTCATGGCAAGTCGAATGAACTCCTGCGCGCAACCGCACGCGGGAGTCAGCTGTTGGTGGCCCGCTTCATTGAGTCTCACGGCGCCAGATGTCCAGGCACTGGCCGATGCTTTTTCCGTCGAGCCACAGTGTTGGAAAGTTTTCCGGGAGATGGTCGAAGAAGCCATCCCGGAGATGAAAGCCATTCAACGAGAAATCGCGGAGGAGAACTGACGCCCGATCCCGAGGCAGCGCGCTGTCACTCCCGGACGCTCCGGCTATTGACCTGCCCGGGGCCTCTCCGGGGTCTTTCCGGTGATTACGCTCTCCGATCAATCCTCAGAGGGTTCGCGGACGTTGAATTCGAGCTTCCAGCGCCGGGGGTCGCGGGTGCTCTGGCACCAGAGCTCGAGGGTGCCCACCTCGTTGACGTTCGAGTGCAGACGGACGGGGACGATCTCGCCCTGG